>NZ_JAAEDR010000010.1:0-124541 GCF_013344995.1 Snodgrassella sp. ESL0304 | reverse complement strand
TGACAGAGATGCCAACTTCAGCTTCATTTAAAATAGATACAATTTGATGCTCTGAAAATTTTTTCATATTGAAATTCTCCTTAAAAATATCATAGAGAATTTTCTACTTTCTTGCTGTACTATTTTAGGGGATAGTTACACCACATCTAAATAAGTCTCATCAATATCTAATCTTTTCAAATTACTTACATAATAAATTTTTGAAAAATTTTTTTTTCTTTCTAAAGCTATCTCATAAGTACTATAAATACCTAAAGTTTGAAATGCCTCACCATCAAAATCGTCAGAATTCGGTGACGCCTGTGAGATTTTCTTGTTTCCATGATATGAATAAGTAACATAACTTAAACGAAATAAAGTCTGCATTTTTTATATCCTTTGTTTATATTTTATAAGTCTAATATATAAAATATAAGTAAATATATCAACATCAATTGATAATTTTTATTTTAATTACTTTCTGTTTATTTCTTCATCGTCTAATTCTCCACCCTCTAAAGATTTTTTAATTGACTAAGCTCACTATGACATCCTCTATTTCTTTTATAAGAACAAAAATTTTATCATAATATTCCAAAAGTATACGCAAAACAATCTGCTCAAGTGCATCATATACAGATGAAGTTTTCCTCCAGGCCAACTAAGTACATCATCAGTTATGTCCTAAGTAACAATTTATCATTAATCCTTACCTCCCAATAGATTCATATTTTTTTTTATCTTCACAATATGGATTCTGAAGATTACTAATCTCAATTAGTAAGTAAAAATTTTTGTTCAATGCTTTTATTTTTACACGCTTTCTTTTACTTTTTAGCTTACAAAAGCATCATCTGGATATGACTTTGACAAGCTTATCTATTTTTATTATAAATTTTCACCATAATCTTTTTAAGTATATTTTATAAAATAATGGTATATCTAATAATTATTCCGAATACCTTGTCATCTTTGTTAAATACAATGAATTTTAAGATTTTCCAATAATATTGTCTTTGTTTTCAGCAATAAAATTTTTTAATTCATTGTTATATTTCTCATAATAGTCTTTAAATTTATTTCTATTATATATGCGTTTATACAGATATTTTCGACCATAAAGTGCACTATGTATATCCTGATAAGAAAACGCCTGCTTCTCCCACTCTTTAAGTACAAATAACTGCTTTGTCTCTTCAGCTGATAATAAATTTAAATTTCTAATTAATATAACCTCCTGAAAACGGGAATTCCTATAGTAATACCATATGTATACATCTACATCGTTGACCTCTTTAAAATAAGCTAAATTATTATGAAAAATACTATCAGCTAACACTTGTCTGGTATAGCGGGCTAAACAGAATCGATGTGGTTTTTTCCAGTCTTCAGGTTTTTCTAACTGAGCAATAAATTTTTCCGCGGTCTCAAACCATTGCTTCTGCCCTAAATCAGAGAACATACTTTGAATATTAAAAGATTTATAAAATTCCCATGTATCTTTTCTATTCACCATTACATATACATTAACATAACCTTCTACTTCTTCCAAACGGCAAATAGTGGCTGCAAAATAATTGTTTTTTGCCAGACATAATCCTATAAATTTGTTTTGTATTTTATTCATAAAATATCAGCTTATTTTAAATAATATTTATCTAAATAATTCATATTCTTTTCTGAATCGCTCGAATTCTGCTTCATATCGCTTGTAATCTTTTTCAAAAATTTCTTTATCATTCAAAAATTCATACATACATCTTCGACAAAAGACTCCATAAAATACGTCCTCATAACGATACGCTTTCTTTTCCCAATCCTTTAGTATAAACAGCTGTTTTTTTTCTTCATACGTTAATAAATTTAATTTTTTGATTAATGCAGTTTCCTTTAAACGTGAAATCATTGTGTAGCGATATATATATTTATCATTTATATATTTGTTATAATTTAGATTTTCACTAAAAATATCATCCTTTAAAATCTGTTTGGCATAGCGAGCCACACAATAACGATAAGGTCGTTTCCAGTCTTCAGGTTGATCTAGTCGGGAAATAAATTTTTTAGCTAGTTCAGAAAAATGTTTAAACTTTATATTTAAAGCAGAGTTATCTTTTTTCTCTAAATTTGCAAATAGAATTTCTGTACAATGTGTATATGATTCCCATGTATCTAGTCTGTATATAAATCCTGTAACAGTAACAATGAAATAATCATTTCTTGCCAAATAACCTTTTCTTAATCCGCTTTCCATATTAGTCTAATGTAAAATTAATGTGTAATTTTATTTACCCATACATTAGTATCATTTTTTTTAGAATCTTCAATGTTTTTTTAATTTATAAATTGGCATTTAATAATGCCTGAAATTATAAGTCAAAATTATTTCATTAATCTTATAAAAAATAATTTCTGCTGATTTCTATCCGACATTTTCTATTTAGATGTACAATAAGATTACCTAATATTCAAATTGAATAATTTATCTACTTTTTAACAGCTAATGCTCTTATATAATCATCAAGTGTTGAAATATCCTGTAAATTAATTGGTTTATTCAACGCTTTCATTCTTTCTATTGCAATATCTGTTATATCTTCTAGCTTAGGGTGATCTTCTGTAAAATTTATTATACCCATATCCGCCAGCTCATCTTCTGGTCTCAAATAACCTGAGGGAACGTCAAAATTATTGGCAACTTCATGCCATAGTTCCAAAATACTGGTTTCAGAGAATTCACTGTCATGATATAAATTCAAAATTTCTTCATCGTCCAAATATTTTCTAGTATTTTTTAAATTCTCTAAATATTTTTTTTTATGACTTCTATCTATATAAATAGAAACCAATATAGAAAAAATAAAGAGAATAATAAAAAAAATTACCATATTATATTAAAATTTATTGAAATAAACATTAACCTGATTAATTTGCAGCTATTATAATTACAAATTACTAAACATATCAATTATTAGTTACTTAATATTTTTTCATTCAGACCTCACTACCTATGTTTATCTACTAAGTTTATCTGATTCCCCTTGCTTATCAAGCATAGTTACAATTAAAAGTAGTTGATAGAGCCAGATACCATATTACTAATACATATCCGGAAAATCAATATTCAGAGGATCAAACTATTTGCTTCCGGTTCGCTACTTCTAAATACATTTCTATCGATTTACCTTATTTTTTTATTACATATTTTATTAATTTATTGTTATTATATTGAGCATTAACCTATCTTATCTAATTTCAAAAATCTATAGTTTTGACTTTAAATGTTCCAACACTTTAATTGAAGTATTTAATTCTTTGAATGTACCAAATTTATCTTTTACTTGATAAAGAGTTGGTAATAAAGAAACATCTCCCAGATATGCTGTAACCTCAACCATTTCATCATATATTCTTTCCTGACTTAATTCATGAATTAGTATCTGAGTAACACGCTTATCTTGCCTCTTTGCTAAACCAATTATTGCTTCAAATCGAGCTTCAAAGTTTTTTTCATCTAATAATAATACAAAGCAATTACGAATCTCCGGTGTGTCATAGTTATTTACATTCACCGCGAATGCCGCCCAATTTTTTACTTCACTATGAGTATCTTTTAAAAGTTTAATCAGTAATGGTATTGATGCTCTATTTTTAAATACGGATAAAGCAAAAGCTGTACTTACTCTCACCATGACAGATTTATCCAGTACGGTACTTTGAGCAAGGGATAATAAAGTGTCTGCATATTTCTTTTTAGCTTTTTCGCAGCGATGACCAAAACAGCGATGACCAAAAGATGATACCGCATAAGAGCGTACGATAGCAGATTGATCATTTAAAGCTAAATCATACAATATTTTCAAAGATATTTTTTCTTCTTTAGTGTTTAACTTGATTTGTCCTAAAATAAAAGCAGCCAGGGCTCTGCGTTTATAACGATTACTAAAACTATCCATTTGAGCAAGCCGGATAATTTTACTTCCACCCCTTAACTGCAATGATGCTGCAGCTTCTAAGCTTAATTTAAAATTATCATGATCAAGCAAAGCTATTAATTTATCTTCAGGTAAATACCGGCATCGCTGCCAATACTCAAAGTGAATATCATCCTTTTTTTTATCATATGCTGATCTTACCATCATCATACCTCCACTTTTTTATGTCATTATCAGTTCTCAATTTTCTACTACCTGCATTTTTCAGAGAATTTACTCTCCACTATTGCTCTTCAATCTGCGCAGAATTTCTATTATATAAATTTTGTTTTGACTTTTAATTTTTCTAAATTTTCAATACACATATTTAATTTTTTGGATAAGCCAAATTTATCTTTTATCTGATAAAGCACAGGTAATAACGAAACATCTCTTAAGTAGCTTATTAGTTCTATCATTCTATCATCTATCTTATCTTCACTTAATTCTTGAATTATAAGCTGAGCAACACTTTTATTAAGCCTCTTTGCTAAACCAGTTATTGCCTCATATCGAACATCAAAATTATTTTCTTTCAATAATAAGACAAAACAATTTCGGATTTCCGGTGTATCATAGCCATTTACATTCACTGCAAATGCCGCCCAGTTTTTTACCTCACTGTGAGTATCTTTTAAAAGCTTAATCAGTAATGGAATTGATACTTCATAATCAAACATGGATAAAGCAATGGCAGTATTCGCTCTCACCTTGAAAGATTTATCCAGAATGGTCTTTTGAGCAAGGGCTAATAAAGAATCTAAGTTTTTATTTTTAATACCCTTACATCGTTGGCCAAAAGATAATACCGCGTAAGAACGCACGATAGCAGACTGATCATTTAAAGCTAAATCATATAGTATTTTCAAAGAATTTTTTTCTTCTTTAGTGTTTAGCCTGATTTGTCCTAAAATAAAAGCAGCCAGCACTCTGCGTTTATAGCTATTATTATAACTATCTGCTTGAGCAAGTTTAATAACTTTACTTCCTCCTATTAACAGTAATGCTTTTGCAGCCTCTAAACTTAAGTTGAAATTATCATGGCTAAGTAAAGCAACTAATTCTTTTTCAGACAAATGACGACATTGCTCCCAATACTGAAATTCAAAATCTTCTTGATTTTTATCATATTTCGATATTTCATTGCTTTTTATAGCCTCGGCATTTTGTTTCTTTTTGGCTGTTGTTTCCATTTCAGGATTAGATATCACCATTACATTACTCCTGTTTTTTCATCTTTATTTTTGGACTCTTAAATTTCTAATTTTCCGTATTTTTTATAAAATCTAGCCTGTAATTCATAATTATACCTGGATTAATTAACATTACTGATACATTTTATCAATCTGAAATTCGATCACCTTACAATTCCGTCAAATGGTCTTTTATCGGTTTTCTCCATCTAAGTATCAAAAATTTGTTCTAGTACAGTTTAATAGATGTTATATAAATATCCCGAGTTATTTTAAATCTTTTCTTCATTTTTTATAAAATTTATGTATCAATAAACCACTAAAATGCCAATGGTAAATATCCCGGTTAATTTCCTCTCTGACTTAGTATAAATTTTTTACAACAAATTACCAGCAAAAAAATCTCTGTTTTCACAGAGATTTTTTCTTAATTCCTATTAAAAAATATGCCAATCTACAGGTTTACATTCAAGATTGTCAGGACCCACTTCTTTTACAAGCGAGTCAAATTTCGTTATTACATTATTGAGTGTTTCCTCTAGGCTGGTTCCGTTACCTAAATTGTTTTCAAATTTACCTGTGTCTGTAAATTTAAAAGCCAGACTTGTGCACCCCCTGAATTCACCTTCTGCATTTTCATATATCCTAATTGTCATCCTATTGAAAGGATAACCGATAGCCACCCAAAAACCAAATTCGCCGACCAGTTTTTCTATTTTCACATTTTTAAAATTTATTTGGCGCCACATACAATATCTCCTATCTTTATAATATAATAATTTATTTTATTTGAATATTACATATTTATACAGTAGTCATCATATTCTATATCTTCATCAGTTAAGCTTTCCAGATTGCACTCTTTCATTCTCTCGAAAAAACCTCGAATAGTATTTTCCAATGCTTCTTCAATAGTATCCCCGTCTTCAACTGGACCTAAAGCCGCTCCATTCCTAATTTCTCCGTTATAAACATATTTTTTGATAATCAGTATATTAGTACTTCCTAAATACCTTTTTAACGATTTATCAAACTGTTCCGCAAAGTCAATAATTCTAATTTTCAATTTCCCATTTGGTAATATCGGCATTGAAATCATAAACTCTGCAACTACTTTTTCTACATCGTATTGTTTAAAGCATTCTTTGTTGCTTATATTTTTCCACATATATCTACACCATTATGGTTGTATTGATTAATGTAATACTATTTTTTCTCAATCTCATTATTTCTGGTATTCTGCCTATAACAGAATATATTTTATAGCTATAAAATCTCTTGTATATTAAACATTTTGGCATTTGGATTTCTTATCCTGAGAGATTCACACTCACTTAGCCTTAGGTATTTATACACTTTGGTAATCATATTAGATCAATCTATACCGCTCTGTTTGTCCATTTTAATTTTAGCAGTCATTTACAAAAATTAAGTTTATATCATTTTATTGTCTCTGAAACTACAGATTTCTGGTATTTCGATTATGGAATTCAGTTTACTGTTTTCAAATACAACACGTTTCATAATTTTCGAGCTTTGTATTTTGTTACTGTTTAGCTTTGATGATATAGCATTTAAATTTCGATTATCGGCTGTTAACATCATTCTGTCTATACTCATCACCTAGCTTATAGAGCATACCTGTTCATTACAGAATCATTGCTAATCCTATTTAGATAATTACTAATGTTGTAGCTACAGCTAAGGTGTTTTAAAAGGTATTTTTAGATAAACGAGTCTTTTGCAGGATAAATCAGATGGTTTTATTTTTACTTCCCTGATGGAAAATCTGATTTATAAAGGTTGTTATATTGCAATTTCCTAACATACGACACTTTCGATTACCTTCATCAATATCAATATATAATACTTTTTATAAACTGCTTTTAGTCTGAAAGGAAGATTTGAAATTCTGTATTGTATTTTTCATAATAATCTGAAAATTTTTCCTTATCATGCAGATTATTGTAAAGATACTCGCGACCAAACAATGCATAATGTATATCCTCATAAGCCCATATATTTTTTTCCCATTCGCGCAGTATAAATAACTGTTTTTTTTTCTTCTTCCGATAACAGGTTTAATTTTTTGATTAACACAATTTCCTTTAAACGCGAAGTCATAGTATAATTGTATATATATTTACTATTTATTTCTTTGTCGAAGTATAAATTTTCTCTAAAAAAATCATCTTCTAATACCTGTTTAGCATAAAGTGCTAAACAATAACGATGTGGTCTTTTCCAGTCTTCAGGCTTATCTAACTGCATCACCATTTTTTCAGCTTTTTTAAACCATTCTTTTTGATCAGCACGAGAAGCTAAGCCCTTAAAGTAAAAAGATTTATAAGATTCCCACGTATCTTTTCTATAAATAACTATGCTTAAATCAATATTTATTCCAAATACACGAGTATAGGAAATTTTTGCAGCAAAATAATCATTTTTAGCAAGACATAAGCCTCTATATAATATATTTTCTTTTTCTATCATAGGATGAAATAATATTTAGTAGTTTATCTAAATTAGCTTATTTTATTAATTTTTTCAACTTTATGGTATCTGTATTTTAATATTTTCCAGACTATATCTACTTTATCAAATTTTTATTAACGATTTTTTACCTAGTTTTAGTATTTTACAAATTTGGAAGTCAGAACTAAATTAACAAAACCAACTAGTGCACACAATAATAACTATATCTGATATTCTGAATATGGTGATTATCCTTCCCATCTAACTCAATATTTATATGTAATTGTGTACAATTTCACTGATATATAATAACAGTCATTATCATATCGGTTTTTAAATAACTCCTAAACAACTTCAGTCAATTTTTCAGATAGGATTTTAGTGAATTTATTTTTTAGATTTTGATTTTTTCTCATTTATATATTTTTCTATATATTGTTCTATAGGATAAGCAGATACTGTATTAATGACTGCTCCAGTATCTTTATCAACTATAATAGGAGCATTACCTGCTAATATATCAGAAAAATTGCCTGTATCTAAATAGTTTCTAGATTGATAACAAAAATACCAGCCTTCAGAAAATCTTTCTATATGAACAATTTCACAAGAAATATTCATTTTGATATATGGTTTCTTGCCAATTTTAAAGCTTCGGTAAACTTAATCATTATTTAGTCCTCTTTCAGTTTATATATAAATCTTCAATAACTACCTCCAATTATCCTTAAGATATCTCACTCAGCAATTATTACAGTTTTTATACCACTAACCTTTTTTCTTCTGAACCATTTTACCCCTTTCTTAACCTGAAGAAATCGATAAAATAAATCTTTTCTATTGGAAAATCAATCTTTAATCAATTGACTTACAAAATCAATCGCAATACATACTCTTTGCTGATAAACCTTTTCTACATAATGCAGTATTAATTCAAGTCAATATTGCCATTTAAAGTTATACCGATATAATAAGTGCTTTTATCGACACACTAACACAAAGCTTAAACAGCAAACCTTTGCAGAGTCAAACTAAGTGGATCAAATTAAATTATTATAACATTCATTTTTTGACGTGCTATTGAATAACAATAACGTATATTTTAAATTATTGATTGAGTAATTATGTTTAGATTAACTATTAAGTTATGATTTAAAACCAAAAATTTTAGTCCATAAAAGTTAAAGCTTACACTTCAATAAGTATATTTTTATATTTATCTTTAATATCCAATATGATTTCTAAACAAATAATTCTTCCTTCAAAATCCCCAGTCTCCAAGTTAATTTCATAAGCGGCTATTTTTTCTTCTGCAATATCAGTATAAATTACAGAACGTCCTGTTTTATAAGGCTCTTCTAACCAAATATTGTCTAATTTTTTAATAAACATTGACGGAATATAACGACCCTCAAATCCCTCATCCTTATTTAAATCATAATCCGAAAAAGAAATATATTTAACATCCTTACATATAACTTTTCCCATTTCTGCGCCCTCATGGTAGACACTTGTTAATTTTAATGATAAATCACAACCATAGTTTACAAACTCTATTGTTCCCAACCCAAAATCATCAATTTGTTGCATATCTTTTAATCCTGTATTTTCTATGAAAAATGTTTATTAAATATCACTAACTTATTATTTTACCATTTCAATTAACTTAATTTTAGAATTTTTTTAAATCATTTTCCGGCAAATTTTTTTCAATTTTTACCCACTTTACTGATGGGTTTGATACTGGTTTTGCACCATGAATTCAGAACAAATAGATAATCCGGTTTTTAATTCTGACTGTTCGCATCACTTATTTCAATTTCTAGGTTACTTACATATTCAAATTATTAATTATCTGATAATTTAAATATAGATTCAGCTATTTTTCAGGTTTAGGTTTTAATTAACTCTGTTTTATTTACCTTAAAATCCAATGACTCTTGATAACGGAGTATCTGAATATATTTTGAGGAGATTTGAGGATATTATATTAGTAATATTCAATACTAATTTTTTAGTTAATTTTTCAACTAAAAAAACTCAATTAATCGATTTTTTAATCATTAAGAAACTATTTCACGATCAATATCACCTGTTAAATAAAATTCAGTAAAAGCTCTCCTAACCAGACTAAAATCGTCGACTATCATTGCATTACTCCAATTATCACCAAGCATATCTACCATGATATTGGGACGAGTCGAATCATCAAAAGTTCTGATTTCATCATCAGGCCCTACACTAACATATGCAAACATCACCATATATTTCTGATTTTGAGAGTAAAGAGTTAATTGATAAGGTTCGAAACTTTTCTGCTTATATTGTTCCAAATAAAGGCATCCTGTGACAGATGTAAATAAATTTAAAGTATCATTAATTTCTGTTAATGAAGGATTATTAATATTAATACCAACCGTTTCATTAGCTTGAATTTTTCTTCTTGTGACTCGGTTAAATAAACCCTTAAAGATGTCTGCTAATGTAGGTTGACTCATATCTATTTTTTCACCGTACAACCTACCTTTAAATTCGAATGAGTTTTTCATTTTTACTATCTCCATCGTTTTGTATATTTCATACATACTTCCTAATATGTTCATATTATCGCATTGATTTTCAGCTTTTATTAGATTAATTTGATACTAAATTTTGAATGTCAATTTATATTAAAATATTTTATTTTTAATGTTATTATAAATGTGCCCAATCCTATTAATTTCCCTCTTTTATAAATCAGAATACTCATTTGCTTTAGTTAATCACTTAAAAAAATCCCAGCTTGAAAACCAGGATTTTTTTATTATTAATTTACTTTCTACAATAGTGTATAAAAAATATTAGTATATCTATTTACCAAAATTCGATATCCATCGTTAATTTACTACCTAAATCAGATATGAAATCTAACGTATTTTTTTTCAAATATATATCTGATCGCTGTTCATTCTTATATACATGGCCATAAATTGTGAATACAAAATCTATATCATTCTCTTCTTTAAATTTTAATAATATATTTAATTTGTTTTCAATTTTATCAATTATCTGACGTACTTGATGATCCAGATCATTTAGTGAATTTATACAATGCTGTAAACACCAGGTGGTTTCTATAGCTGGGCTATACTTGCAATTTTTCATACTCCCCCTGATAGTATATTTTGTAGGCGAAATTCCAAGTAATTTGGTTACACTATCTGGATTAAAATCTGGTCCACATATGATAAATTCAATAATCACTTCAGTTTGTAACATTTTATAATCCTATCAGTAATACCCATTTAGAATACCATTTTCAGTTCCACCATGCCTGAATATTCATAATTTATGTATATTTATTTACTATTTCAACTATTTCTTTCTAACTACGAATTTATGTACATAATCCTTTTATTTAAATAATTATCTTTTGCATTTTTAGATTTTCCCTAACTTTTATTTTAAACTGGTTCAAGTGATTCAGATATTGCTTTTCGGCAATAAGCATTATTTATTTTAACATTTTCTATTCCGACTATTATCAACAAGCTTTGGCACATCAAAAGTAGCTATATTTCTTTTATCTAAATTTTATTTTTTTTCATACACCAGTAATATGCTTTAGCTTATTCCTACTACATAGCTTCTTATTTGCAATTCAAAATACTAAAATAGGCACAATAATAAAATTTATATCCAAGTTTCTATAAGGAGAAAATTTCGTATGTTAGTCATATTGGTTTATATAACCATTTTTGTAATTAGCTGAATTTGTTTATCTTATTTCGTGTAAACATCATAATTTTAGAAGATAGATTTATAAAATTATGAGTAATATATATATAAAATATTGCTTTGCTTTGAAAAGAAAAGTCTAGCAGAATAATTTTTTAGCAAAACTGGGATTTAAATGAACTTTTTGTATATTACTTATGGTAAAAAAGTCCCTGTTTGAGAACAGGGACTTTATATTAGCTTTATTTAATGCTTAATTTTTTTTAAGAATTAAGGACGACTCCATTCAAGTATTCCTTTTAATTCATCGGGAACTAATTTAAATAATTTTTTAATACATTCAATATGTATATTATAGTTTGGTGATATTCTATTATTACAATTTTCAAAATAATATTTAGTCTGATAATTCAAAAAATGCACATCAGATTCATTAAAATCTGAATTCAAAAGTTTTAATGGCAAATTATGTACCAGTTGAGCTTCTAAACAGCAGGATTTATCCAAAGCTTTTTTAAGCATACCATGAGTTTGAAGATTTCTAATATGAGGTAATGCCCAATAAAGCATCTCTATATAAATTTCTCTTTTATCCATTATTTTTTACCTTTTTGGGAATCGTCCAAACATACTTAGTGGGTATTCTTGCCTTGTCCAGCTACCATTTTTTAGTAGTCTATAAATATTTAAAGAATTAACGTTTTTACTGACTACCTTAGCACATGTTCTTTCACGATAATATTTTCCTTCTTAAAAATTTTCAGTTCCATTAAATAATAATAATTTTCCAGATTCTTTAAATTATAAAAGCCCAGCATAAGCTGAGCTTTTAATTAAACTATATTTTAGCTAAACATTCTGGGAAAATACTCACTAATTTTATCATTATCGAATATTCTATCTTTTGTAAAATCCACCGTATCAGATACGACGATTACCGGCCACAACTCTTTCGGTAAATCTTCGATTGAAGCATAGATTGTTGGAAGATAAGATCTATAATAATCCCCGGTTTTAATTTTTCCTATATAATCAACTAAAAAATAATTTTCCTCATAATCAAGAAATCCATAATATACAAACACCCCCTTTTTTGCAGATAGTCCCTCATCTAAAAGTACCTTCTGCTTAGATAACTTTGCTACTGACTTTTCAACATCTTTCCTTTTTTTTAAATCCGTATAATTATTAGTATATAAATCCAATATTGTTTGTCCATGTTTGTTGTATGAATATTGACTATATTCATCCAGACCTTCATAGATGTGTTCAAAAAAAGGATTTAGTAATGATTTTGCATTATCATTGGATAATAGAGCTTTAGGTAAATCTCCCCAAGATTCATTCACCATTATTGCAATTTTTCCATTTTTATCCATTGCAGGCCAATCATATGTTGATAAACCATCTGCTTTCCAGTTTATATTTAAATCTTCAATAATCATCTGAATTTATCCTTAGGAAATGTCACTCAACAACTATTACGATTTTCATACTACTAGTTTCTTTTCTTCAGAACTATCTCATCCCTTTCTTAATCTGAAGAAATCGATCAAATGAATCTTTTCTATAGCAATATCAATCTTTAATCAATTAATTTACTAAATCACTTGAGTAAATTCTTTTTGCGATCATTCCTTATCACTATAATGCTGTATAAATTTAATTCAATATCGTCTCTTAACAAGACATATTTAGAAAATGATATTGTTAACTGATTTACTTTTAATTATAAAGCCTCGGTTAACCGGTTTTTTTTAGTTATTAAAGCAAATAAAACACGACAATCCCTGATAATTAAACCGCTATAAAAGCGCTCCTTTTGTCTTTTGAATATATTGATAAAATTTTAATAAAAAACTAGTGAAAATAAAAAGTCACAACTAGAATTGTGTTTTGGAAATTATTTAGGATAAGTTATGAAAATTACATCTAAAATAAGACTTGAAAATTTAAACCTATTAGTCAAAGAAGCTGGAGGTGTAACGCAACTAGCTAAAAGAGCAGGATATAAACAGTCTAGTTACTTATATCAAATAATTAATCGCACACCTGTTCAAAATGGCAAAGCAAAAAATATCGGATCAAATATGGCTTCAAAATTAGAAGAAGCCATGAATAAACCTAAGGGATGGATGGATCAAGATCACCAAAAAAATTCAAAATCAAATTCTGTGTATCTCGGCACTCTAGAAATCTGGGGCTATTCTAAACCTTCAGGTGACGTTGAAATAGAAGTACCGTTTTATAAGGAAATTAGTTTTTCGGCAAGTAATGATTTTGCAGAATACATCAAAGATTACAATATATATAAACTTTGTTTTGCGCGTTCTATTTTTGCAAAGCACGGCATTAATCCAGAATCCGTTGTGTGCGTTACAGCAAATGGCAATAGTATGTATCCTGTTATTCCAGATAGCAGTACTATCGGGATCAATACAGATGATAAAGATATTCGAGATGGCAAAATATATGCAATAAATCATAATGGATTACTGCGTATAAATATTTTAAAAAGACGCCCAGGAAACAAATTATTGATCCAAAGTTTTAATTCTTCAGAATATAAGGACGAAGAAGTCAATCGGGAAGAAATACATATAATTGGTAGGGTGTTTTGGTGGTCTGTTTTAGCTTAATGCGTAGATCTATTTAAGAATAAATTATAATAAAACTTTCTATCGATATTTATTACAAATAAAATGCCTAGTACACTAAGAGATCGTTTAATAGAATTAATGGCTGAGTGTGGGCTCAGCAAACAAATCGAACTAGCCAATATTGCTAAGTTTAGTAAAGAATTGGTTAATCAATGGTTTAATGGTGATACAGGCTTGGTAAAAAACCTTTGTTAGAACTGTCAAAAAATACAGCTTTTTCAGCTCAATGGTTAGCAGATGGAACAGATCCAAAATATAAAACAAATGACACTGATTCATTAGCTCAAAAATCAAGCACATTGGAAACAGTAAATAGCAATTCTACAATCCTGAAATTATATGATAGGAGTGCTTTTTGCGGTCAAGGAACCATAATTTCTGAATTTCCAGTACAGTACTTCTTAGGACAGTTGAGATTCCTAACGATGCTATTATAAAGCTATTAGGCACAACAAATTTACAAAGTGTTTAGCTTATGCCTCCTGACGGGGATTTAATGGAATCTACTATACCCAGACTCTCCATAACATTCATTAAAACTGATATAGATAAATTTCAAGATACCGGAATTTATCTTATAACATTTGATGGTTATACCTATATTAAAAGACTAGCAAGAGGGAAATCGGGGGTAATCAATGTAATATCTGATAATAAACTTTATTCATATACAGATTTTGATATTGCACCAGATGATTTAGATCGATTAATAATTCACGGTAAATTTTGGAAAGCATTACCTTTAGATTTTTTTGATATATAATTTAAATTAACAGTTTATTTTCATTATTTAAATGATTTCAGCCGTATTAACACAGTATTTTTGCATGTAAATACCGGCAGCTGTTTACCGGTGTTTTTTGTTTGAAGGACATCTAAATCTCTATAGTATACATTCCAAGCAACCATAATAAACTTGGTAGAAAAACTAATTAATTCTAAATGTTACACAGCTGATCAATTTCTAGGTAAACAATAGATTTTACAATTAACTATAATTCACAACTCTAATATTAGGATTTAAAAATGGATAGACGAGATAAAATATTGTATTTAATAAATAATTCATTCAACGGAAGCCAAGTAAAATTTGCAGAGGCAATTAAAAGATCTCCAGCTCAAGTTAATCAATGGGTAACTAATCGCAGGGCTGTTGGCGACGTTTTGGCTTTACATATAGAACGAACTTTAAATCTACCATCAGGTTGGTTAGCTAAAGAAGAAGACAATAAAATCAAAATTAATCAATCAAATGCCTTTCATCTAGGAGCACCCAGATATATATATGACGAATCATGCCCATTGGGGAATGATGAGATTGAAGTTCCTTTTTATACGGATAATATTTTAAGCTCAGGTAACGGATTTGTATCAGATATACAAAATTTTAATAATATGAAAATGCGCTTTTCACGAACAATGTTAAATCAAAAAGGTATTGATCTAAGATGTTTAGTATGTATTGTGGCTGATAATGATAGTATGGAACCAGCTATTCCAGATGGAGCAATTGTTGGAATCAATACGAGTAATACTCAGATTAAAGATGGTAAATTATACGCAATTAATCATGACGGTTTATTATGTATCAAAATCCTAAAAAGACGACCTGGCAACAAAATTCTGATACAAAGTTATAATTTTAACTCATATCCTGATGAAGAGGTTGATACAGGAGCAATTACTGTTATTGGAAAAATATTTTGGTGGTCAGTTTTGCTATAACATAAATTTATGTTTTAAATTGCAAGAAAAGAAAAAGAGAGAGATTATTACATTAAATTGCTATTTTATCTAAATAGCCGAAAACCTAGTCATTTATAGTGTGGAGGACATCAAAATTCGCACATATTAAATGGCAATACCTTGATAAATGTTGCCGCCCCAGTTGATTTTTTTCTCCCAGCTCCTTGGCTGCCTGTTGCATGGCTTCATTAATTGCAGCGAATCTTCGGGTCGTTATCTTTCCTATTGATAGGGTACGGATAAATAACCACCGCGCGCCTTGTTGCGTGCTTACTCGCCAGCGGTGTACTTACCCAAGTCACTTTTTTTTCATTCGGCCGCGCGTATTTCGGATCAACTCCCTTTTTCACGCATTCATTAGCTGTACACCCTTTACCGTAATTGATGAAACACTGTTCCTTACTTCTTTTCTCCTCAATAACGGTAAAATCCTGCTTAGAGATTTCAATGGCTCGCTTAACGACCTTAACCAGATTGGCATCAACGTCGCGTAAATTGTTCAGAGAACGACTGCCTAATTTGTACATATCAAACCTTTCATAAATAAAAAAAGCAGTCAGAACGGCTGCTATGTATAGACTATTTACATTTATTAATGTATTATTAAATTTAATCCCCTTTAATTAATTTAAAGCCCTCAAAAACTCCTCCGTCTTGAGGGTATTTTTTTGCCATAAAAAAAGCTGCCTACTGGCAGCTTATTCAATTCCCAAAAACTCACTTAGTCCATTTAATATCAAGCTTACGCTTATTTTCGGCGCAATCTTTTAAATACATATTCATTAAAACCTGATACGGTAATCCGGTTTCATCAGCCATATCTTTGAAATAAGTAATACTATCTTCATCAATCCGAATAGTGATTGTTTTCTTTAACTGTCCGGAATACGGATTGCGTTTTGCCTGACTAAAATCGTACTCTTTTTTCATAAATGTGCCTCGTATTGTTTGCGTTCTTGCTTGGTAGCAGTCCTTGCAGAAATCAAACGGATTGTATCGCCTCTTTCACAATGAATAACCACTAATATGCGTAAATTCTCACTCATCCCTAGCAATATGAAACGGTCTTCATCTTCGGAATGATCTGGATCATTAATTATCAAGGCATTTTCGTCCCAAAATACTGTAACAGCTTCATCAAATGATACGCCATGCTTTTTTGATATTGCTTGCTGCTTTTTCCTGATTCCATTCAAAGCCATTAATCATTCTATCCCCTTAGTTATAAATATATTATATTTATATGTTAAATATATAACAAGTAGTTAATTTTCATATAGATGATTTTTCATATCATCTATGGTATGGGTCTAACTTGGCAGCCGCAACAGAGAAAGCTAACAAGCAATCAAAGGTGGGAATCATCATTTTGATGACCCCTGCCAATGGCGACACTAAAGATGTTTGTTGTATTCCCTTGTGTAAGTTATTTTGGAGGTTAAATTATTAATTCCTTTGTATTTTTCTGCCATAATAATAGAATTAGCTACTGTAATAGTTGAATAAGCTATAATTAAACGTTCTGTAAAAAGTTGCTCTGAGACTGCAATAGAAAAGCCGGCATTTAGCCAGCTTGAATCTATTACACAATCAAATCACTATCAATATTAGATACTAAAACAGGGCAGTTGATTGCATAACAGAATCAAGTTGGCCCACCAGCCGGCACCCTATTTCTGATTATCATCTGTATCACCGATTATCTTTTCCGCCCTGTTACACACAGCATTAATCAGTTTTTTAGCCAGCTTTGGCGCAGTTGCTTTGTTAGAAGCCATTCCGGCAAACACACCGGCACCGGCAAACAGCCACGGGTGATCCTGTGTAAAGAAATACTCTGTTACTGCGGCTGAAAAAACCATGCCTATAATGATGAATGTCACAGTGAGCATGACGCCAGAGCGTCGGTAATCAGACACTACCAGCGAGCCCAGAAAGCCACCGGCAAGGGCAAAATAAGTCGCCAGTGTAAATGCTTCATTCATCATTCACCGCCTTTTTTATCTTCTGCCTGTTGCGTGTTTTTAATCAGATTCCTGCCGGCCAGTGCGCATATGATGGCAATCAGCGGATAAGTGGTCATGCCTGTGGACAGTGGCGGATAGGCGGCGATAAACGTTCCGGATATCACAAACCAGATCAGTGCCGACCACAATAGGCAACAACCGGAAAGAATATTGCTGCGGCTGGAATGACAAAAGGCAGTAAATAGCTGCCCGATGGCAACCATAATTAAAATGATCACAAACACCTTAGGGTATAAATGCGGGAATTTGCCGTATAAATCCTCCTTAATTATCTCGTCACCATGCAGGCCAAACACCAGTGCAAAACCCAGCATGGCGAATCCGTTCAGTACTTCGATTATTCGCGTGCCGGTACCGAACAGCCAGTTTTGCAGTCTGTCCGGTAAAAACCGGAAGTCCAGTAACCAGTAAAACCATTTAATCACTTTTATCATGACATATTTACTCCGTAAAAAAACCGCTTTTCAGCGGTTATCAGTTAATAGTTGCTTTTAGCTTCTTCCCATAGCCGGAACAGCCTGTCCTGATCAATATCCAAGGTATCAGTAAAAAACTGCCAGATATCATCATTTTCCAGTGTGAATGTCTCTGCTTCCATGATGGCATTACGCACTTTAATCAGATGAATACCAGTTAATTCTCGCTCAGCGATTTCCACCAGTTTTTCCTTATTTTTCCCGTACTCCAGCTCAATCTGAGTTAATATCTGGCTGCGATTCAGCATACCGGCATTTTTTCTTTTATCGAGCAGACGCAATTCGTCGGCATTAGACACTTCTATCCATGTTTCTGCCTTTTCTGACCATTCGCTATAGGGTAATGGCGCCTGCGTTGTTACATCATCCGGTAGCACTTCCAGTTCAGATATGCGAATGCGTTCGCTGGTTTGTTTGCTGTAAACGGTTTCGCCGCGATGATCTTCAATATATTTCCAGACGTTGCCCAACCATTGCGGAATGTAGCCTGCTTTTAATTCAGGCTCATCAGCGATGATGCACAGCCAAGGTATCAGGTAATTACCATCCGTGTTAAGAGGGTCTAAATCCGCTATAGTCATACCGATAAAATAGTTATTTTCGTCCAGCTGGCAAACGGGAATAGTTGGTGAATATTCTTTCATTCATTACTCCTTAAATTTTAATACAGGCAAGCAGTGCAATATTGCGTGGTCGTGTTTCTGCTGATGTTCTTGCTACTGCCGCATTGTCAAATTTAACTTTAAAGTTTAGTGTTAATGGTGTGACCGTTCCGATTTTTGCAGTACTTACATTCTCTCTGCTAAAAACACCATCGGAATAATCCTTACCCACAAAAGTGATATCACCAATTTCACCAGTCATACGCTGTACTGTATCTGACTGGCGGCTCCCTAACTGCCTGCCATCATCAACGCCTCTACCCTCATCATATGCGCGTAAAAACTCACCTCTTAAATCCGGCAGGTTAAAGGTAGTTTTCCCGTCCCCTGCACCGAAGCGTGTACCAATAGCCGCATACAGACTGGCATATGATATGCGTGATACTGCTGCGCCGTTAACCTTTAACCAGCCGACAGGTGCGGTATCCATAGCGAAAAACTGCACAGCTCCGGCAGGCGTGGCATTAATATCTTTGCTACCGTCAAACGGTATGCCATTAATACAGACTGCATTCTGTAGCCTTGTGGCAGTTGCGGCATTGCCTGTTGTATCTTGGTTACCTCTGGTATTCACGCCGGGCAGATCTATGTCCTGCGTACCGTCAAAGAAACCCCCGCCAATATTGCGTCCTTCAAATAATTTTGAGGCTGAAACAGCGTTAAGCCCTATGCCGGCAATAACCTCCCAGTATTGGGGATTCTGATTAGGGTTGTTGGTGTTCTTATCTGCAACTGAGATAAATACTTTCGTACCATCATCAGCCAGCAATATCGCACCTTTCTGATACCCGCCAAAAGCATCGCAATAGGCTTATCAAAATAGAACAGATTGCCTTTCTGCATATGTACAATAGTGGCGGATAAAGCGTTAAGGATACCGTTAAAGTCCATCCCCTTTGGAGGCAAGCCGCCCGATTCTATCGGCTGCATGGTTACGTTCGGGAAACCGTCGCTCCATGTTGCATCCTCTGGATCTTGCCCAGTCTGCCTTGTGTTTTGAATATTGTTTTTACTGCCGTTAGCCGCAAACGCCTGCGGGATTAATACTGGATTTTTACTCATGCGAAACTTCCCTGGTTAAATGGTTGAAAACCTGTTCCGGAAAAACCAAAAATCCCCGCGGGCGGGGATTCACGATAATCAATTAAGACGCCGGACGGGCGCGGTAATAATTGCAGGTTATAGATAATATGCCTTTCAAATTTATTGGGCGTGAATTCAAAAAAATACCGCCCTTTCATGTGGCCGGTAATTAAAAAATACACGCGCTTCTCCGGAAATATCATGCGCAGGTATTTATTAATATTTGGCGCCGTTGCATGAATAATGTTAGCGGCCGCCTTAATCATAATAAGCAAGCGGAAACGCTCATCCGATAACTTATAAGCAACAAATCGCGCTCCGGAGGCGCTAAATGGTTGGTTATTAAATGGTGTAAAAGCTTGCGGAGTGGTTTTAAAGCCGAAAGTATCAATATCATCAGGCGGAATACTGATATTGCGATTTACGCCCACAATCCGCCCCCAGATATCCAGCCCGAAACTCTGTGCAGTTTTCACATTGAAAGCCAGTCGGTAAAAATCATCAATTGATCTGGCAGGGTCTATGCATTCATTCATGCTTTCAATCAGATTGCAGATAACCGGACTGTTTGCATACTGTGACATTAAAGTGTCTTGAATATTTTTCATGATATTTTAATCTGATAAATAGAGGCTGTCGGGTATTCATCCACGCCGATTTCAAGCATGTCTGCCCATTTTTCACCGTCCTTACTCACCCGCAGCGACACAATACTTAAATGAGGAATAGCAGCAGCAACCGGACAGACAAATTTAGAAGCAATAACCGGCTGCCCGATTGCCGCTTTTGCGGCTCCGGTTGCAAAACCGGTAATAATGGCCTCTTTTACAGCCTCGCTATCCTGATATGACAGCAAATCAGGATCATCAACCATAACCTGAAAAAAAACCGGCACAAAAGCCGGTCGTAAAAATTTTACGGCGTATGTCGGCGGTCTGACAGGGAAATTTTCCGTATCCGCTATCACGCATTCTGTATTGCCATTAAAAGAACAGCCCGAGCCGGCTTTGTTCAAAATGGCACGGGCAATGGTTTCATCATCTCCGCCCACTACGGAAACCAGAATACTGTTACGGATAACCGGATAATTGGTGGTGCCAACCTGTATAGTCTCATCTGTCGGATTGTCGATAACATACACATCTTTAACATCGGCTAAATCAGCCACCGCGCCGTAAGTTGAGGCATTGGTATTTTTACTGTTAATGGCTACTGAAGCCCGCCGGCGTTTTTCAAAATCCAGCCGGCTTTCTTCTTCAACACCGGCAACGGCAGCATATGGATTGGTTACCCGATCAAGGCCGGTAATTGCTTTAGGGATACCGGTAATCGTATCGGGTACGGCATTGATATTGCCGGCAGATACGCACTGCGCATACACGCTTACTTTACCGTCCTGAGCAATGGTTGCTTCGTTAGTTAACTGCCATTTATTACCGTTATCATCATTAAATATCGTACCGGCTGGAATGGTTACCCCGGCCAGCCCGTTCAGCACCAGTATTACACTGGAATGTGTAGCCTGCTTGCGGGTCATAAAATAAATATAACCCAGCCCGTCCTGCCAGATACCCTGCGCATAACGCGGATCGAACTGATTCAGCAGGGTTATCATCTGATTGCGCTCATCGGTAATAATGGCGGCCAGAGAAGTTACTAACTGCCCTTGCGGTGTATTCATGGCCGTATTCAAGTCCTGCCCGAAAGCATTTCTGAACAGTTCCCATAAGCCACTAATTACTTCATCTGTAGACGGTGCAATAATCCCCTTATCAGTAACCTGTAATTGCGGAATGCTCATAAACCAATTACTCCCGTTTTATGATTGCTGTTGGTAAATTTAATCTGTCCGTGGATAATCCGGTCACCGTCAAGCATTAACTCTGCCTGAGCTGTGACGACTCCGGGGACGCTCAGCGCGGCATCATGAAGATGTTTGCGATATAAAGCCAGTGGATAGCGACCATTGCCAAGAATGCGCGTTAAATACGGTATTCCCTCCTGCTGGTTAAAATACATATCTTCTTTTATGGTACGGCAGGCGCTGGCAATGTCCTGTGCTTGCTGATAGGTACTTTCAGCGACAGCAATATTGCCATTAGCATCAAGCACCAGATCCCATGTATCAGGCATTAAAAATAATGTTTTCATGAATTGTGCTTCCCTGTATTGCCGTTACCAGTAGTCACACCTTTGTGAGTGTGATTTTGCAGACTGACTGAACCGGCTTTAACATCTCCATCGGCACTGATACCGCCACCACCGGTAAACTGCGCTGTCTGTAAAGCATTAACTGCATAGCTGCCTGTCGTAGTGGTTACCGCTGAAGCTTGCATGCTGATAGATGGAGCTTCCAGCGTGATACTGGTCGGTGAATGAATCACTATGCCGCTGTCTGAAAAACTGATGTACTGCTGCGGTGTGCCGTTTAAAAATCCGCCGATATACAGCCCGTCATTCCAGTCATGCTGGCGGCGGCTGCCGGGTGCGGATTCGGCTTTATTGCGCTTAACTGCGGATATGTCGCGTGAGGCAAAAGCACATAAGCCGATATCGCCTGCGACCGGATCGCAGATAACCGCATTGCTGCCGCCCTGTAAGCGGAAATACGGAACGCTGAATATTCTGCCTGGTGAGTAGACATTACCTGCACCGTCAAGCATCTGCACCAGCGGCTGTACGTTTACTTCACCCACCGGACTGACACCGGTACCTGAAACCGCCAGCACTTTGACAAGGGTTACGGTCTGAACCCGCGATATCAGGTTGGAAATAACCGCGTTAAATTCTGCTGCTCCGCCTAGTGAATGATTGATATTCAGGTTGTCCAGATTTTCATATTCTGCTGATTGCTGCATCTTTGCTGTCTCTCCATGTTGCGGCTATATCACAAAACCAGTTCCCGTCCGGCTGATTGGATTCAAGGCTTTTATGCATGCCGTATATGCGCCATTCGCCGTTACATACTTCAACCTGGCTATCCTGTATCTTGCAGATACCGCCGAAACGCAATAACGGGTCGTACAGGCATTTAAAAGTTACGCCGCGTATATCGGGTACCGGATAGCTGATCAACCCTGAGGCGGGCGTAATGACCGGAATTTTGATGTTGCGTGAGCCGCCTTTCGGTGTAACCGCAATCAGGTTATTCTCAATGTACATATCAAACTCAAAATCATGTTCAAGCGTTTTAAGCTTATCCAGATTAGAGCCGTTTAAGGTCAGGTTTTTGGTGATTGCAGATACGCCGTTATTCTCAAGCTGATAACCCATGCTGTCGCAGATATCCTTGATTGCATCGGCAATATCCACCTCGCCTTCTTTTTCATACGGCGGCTGCGGTTTTTTGTACTCCAGCATGGCCGCCTGAGATTCAATAACCAGACAGACATCGGGAGCCACGGAAAAATCCATCGTTGCAAAAGTAATATTGCCTTCAAATTCAGTAATCAGCTGCTCACCCTCTTCTCCGACTTCAACTTTTACCCTGTTCATCAATGCATCAAGCGTATTCCAGTGTACACGGAACAGTTTGGCCATTTTCTCCAGTGCCAGCCCGTAGATTCGTATTTGTGCTACCGGCATTACTGAGCCATAACCGAACATGATATTGCATATCACACGAAAGCCTGTTGCGCTGATCTGGTTATGATTGCCGGCAAAAACAATATGCTCACCCTGTTTGTCCTTGTCCCGCAGGGTAACGGTTACTTTTATCTGTTTACGTTTCATCGGTATATACCAAAAAAAACCGGCTATTTAAGCCGGTGTAAGTCGGGTTATCGCTGCCATGGGTATCTATAAATACAAGATTTTTGGTTATCGGCGTTCCGTTGAGACAGACGCGGTTTTGTACCTGTACGCCGTCTTTGTCGTTTTCTACGCTGGCAAAAAGCTGTCCCAGCCGTGTAAACAATCGGATATGCCAGCGACTGCCGTTAATCACAAAAGAAATATTCTGATTAGGATTAGCATCCAGCGGTATGGTTACTGTTCTCATTTAAACCACCCTTTAATAGCGTTTACTGCCTGATATAGCAAAGATTCCCCGGGTTTTTCGGGCTGCTTTTCTCCGCCGTCGCTTTCTTTTGCATCATCAGGATTTTTTACCTCTTCGGTATCGTATTTCACTACCACTTCGCGCACTTCTTCTAGATGGAGATTTACTTTAATCAGTTGCGCACCGTCTGACGCTTCACGCGCGGTGTCGTAACCGACAATACAGGCGTTGGTATAAACATATTCAGGTGTAATGATGTAAAACAGCAGTGTACTGGCAGCCAGTGTTTCAATCTGTCCGAGAAACACGCCGCGCATTAAAGTGCCTCCTGAGCCTTTGGTAAGCTGTACAGTGGCTTTATACGGATTGGCGACTTTGTTGTAACAGGCGAATGAGCCTTTTTCAACCGGTGCCTGTGCTATTTTGGCGGAATTACTGTACTTAAGAGAGGTAACGTTATCAGCCAGCAGAATGGGTATTCCATACTCGTTAAATACGCCCCAGTAATTACCGAATACGGCATTTATCAATGCTGCCCCGCCCAGACTGATCAGGGCATTAGTACCGGCAACATTCAAGCCTTTAAAGTTTGGTATGTTAGGAATACCGTCAATTGGCAGCATAGTCTACTCCAATAAAAAAACAGCCCGAAGGCTGCAATAGAAAAGCCAGCGCATGGCTGGCTTGAATCCGTTAAAATAAAAGAAAAAACACTAATAAATTAATTTTGAAGAAATTTTAATATCAATTCCCATATTTTTATTTGCGTTTGTGCTGAACGTATCTCTTTTTCTGCATTAGTTATTCTATCTTCATGAATTTGTATTTCATTGATCCGATTCGTTTTTTTTAATTCGCTAATCATAATATTAGCCATTTGAATTATATTAAGATACTTCTTTTCTATCTCTCTCTGAGTTATTACAAGCTTTTTAATCCACAAACAATGATCATCTTTATCACTTTCAAATTTACAAAATAAAAACATTATTATTAATGCTAGAGTATTTTTAGTAATTTCATCATTTGCAAGCCATACAACTATTTCTTCCATCATAATAATGAAATCTGATACAAACTCAAATGGCAATCCATTCTTTAACAGAAATGATCCCGCTAAGCTAACTGATGCACGTTTATTACCATCTATAAAACAATGATTTTTATTTATTGAAAAGATTAAATGAACTAATTTTGAAGAAAATGTTGGATAATACAAATCGTTTTGAATCAGTGTTAAAGCACTAATTAACAATCCCTCATCACGAAGCCCTAATAATCCTCCGCTTGCCAAAATTATTGCATCATGTTTGGCAATAGCTTCTTCTAATGTAATATACGTAATTGAATTCATTTATCACGCAAACGAATAAATACATTTAATATTTCTGGTTTTTTTAGTAATTCATCAAAGGCTTTATCTGCATCAACCGTTTTCATTCTCAATTGTCTTTCCTCCATAGATTCCTGAAATATCTTATCTGCTTTGGCTGAAACTTTATTGATAATATCTGTCTCTAATGACTTTATAATACTAAGATTTTTCTCAATATTTTCCATAATTTATTCCTCAAATTATTTTATTCTATCATACACTTTAATAAGAGTATAAAAAGCCGGAATGGTACCGGCTTGTTTTGTTAGGTGGATAATACCGTATTTAGTGGAACTACATCGGCGTATGATTTCTGACTAGCTATCCATAAATCATAATTAACCTGCAAATTAATCCAGAATTGCGGGCTGGTATTCAATAAGATGGATAACCTTACTGCCATATCAGTACTAATTCCAGCTTTCCCATTAATGATTCTAGATAGAGCTGGCCGTGTTATTCCTAAATGTTTGGCGGCTGTACTGATGCTGGTCTCACCTAAATATTCTTTTAATACTTCACCTGCATGGCAAGGATTGTACATGTTCATACGCCTAACTTTCTTTCTTTGATAATGAATTTTGATAATGAATAATTTGAATATTTTATTATAATTTTAAATAAAGTTTAATAATCAATTTTTTATGAAAATTTTAAATAAAGTTTAATAATCAATTTTTATGAAAATTTTAAATAACTAATATGTCTCAATGATAATCTTGGTAATCTACTAAATCTGCATCTTTTCCATCATATTTAAAAGTTAAACGCCAATTACCGCTTATAGTAACCGCCCAATGTCCATTTAAATCACCTTTTAACTGATGCAAATTCCAACCAGGCTTATTCATATCTTTAAGTTCTGCCGCAGCAGCCAGAGCTGATAATAAAATGCGTAACTTCTTACAATGTGCATTCTGAATACCTGCCTTAATACCTCTAAGATAAAATTGTTCAAGCCCCTTGTGTTTAAAACTATTTATCATAAGTACCTTATTGAGAAATGTATACTATAAGTATACATTAAATCAAGATATTTTACTATAAATTAAAAAAAACCACTCCTAAAAGTGGTTTTTAATATGCAATAAAATCAAATAATAAACTTAGGATGCAGCTCTTCAATCGGGCGATCTAGCCTTGAGCTGTCGCATTCCCCGTATATTACCCTCATGCGTTTTGCCAGCTCCATCAGATACTCTGCCTGCTGCTTTGTCTGTATCAACAGTTTTTTAAACACATCAGTCTTGATACAGTTATAACCGTTGATATTCTCTGCATATGTAACTCTGTTATTTTTAACAATTACCAGCCAGCGTCCGTCTGCATTGATAGTACGCAAAACATTGTTTTCAACAACAGCAGATTTAAACATATCAGGCGCATTCGGTATGCTTTCCAAGTATTTCAGAGCAGCGGTGTAATGTTCAACCGGCATGGCTCTGTAACTGTCGATGTTCAGATAGGTATGCAAACCGGCATATATTTTCTGATACGGCTCGCCTGTTCGCTGGCTGCGTTCTTCTACTGCGCGTTGTATTGTATCTGCCTGTTCTTTACTGATTAGGTGGCTGATGGCTTTATGCTGTATTCCTATAAATCGCTCACGCTCACATTGAATAAAATATTTTCGTACCTGACGACCGATTTCGGTTTTCTCAACCATCGCCAGCTCTTTAGCCATATCTAAAATTAGATAGTATTCAATTTTGCTTTGTCCGCCTCGTTTAGAATTATTCCCATTAGATGAGTTACTTAGATCGCTCGCCAATTTTGGCGAGCGAATAAAATCCACTCCATCTACAAAGCCATACTCTACAATTCTTCCCTTAATCCAATTTGATAAGTCCCGAACAACAGTGTAATTACATGTATTACAACAGACCACATTTAAATGCTAGATGTTGTGTAAAGAAATTTCCCCATTTGTATATATCAGCAATTTTACAATCACCATCTTTTTGACATCTTACCAAATAAGTAACAGTACCTTCTACATCCGTCTTTTTGGTTGCACCTACTGTTACTTGAACCATGTTTTCACTTGGCTCAGAAAACGTTAATTTAGCAGAAGGATCTAGATATAGACCCATCCATATAAATAGATAATAAAAATAATTACAATCTCTGCGTAGTCCGAGCGGTGTCTCATCTAAGCTCTTTTCTTTGGTATATTTAGAATATAGTCTTTTTATATTATCATCCAGATATTTTGAAAAAAAAGAGTAATGATCTTTAATAGTTCTATAATCTGATTTGTTATCTTTTGTTTCGTCTGCTTTTAATTTAGATATATTTGAATCATACATCCCCTTTATAAATTGTAATTGTGGACTTTCCGCATTTGCACATGCACCAATAAATAAACCTAATAAGACAAAAAGAATTTTTTTCATTTTTTTCTTTCTGATAAAAAATTTCAAAATATTTATTTAGCTAAGTTATGTTATTGAAACTCCAAACTGGTTAAATAAATAGTTTATTTATTTCGATGTTTTTTGATTTCGGTGCGATAAAAATCATCAAGACATTTAGACATTTTTTTGGTAAAAGGTTTTCCCCTTTCAAATATTTCGGTAATTTTGCAATCCCCGTCTTTTTGACATTTAACCTGATAAGTAACTGAACGCTGCTTCAAGTCTTTGGTTGCACCTATTGTTACTTTAACCCTACCTGTGCTTGGTTCGGTAAATGTTAGCTTGGCCTTTGGATTTAACTCATTCACCTGCCATAAAACATCATAATCAATACAAGCTATACCCTCAGTTGCCTCTCCGTATTCATCATTTCTATCGTATAATTTTCTGATGTTGCTATCAAAATATTTTACATAGGAATCATAATCATAATTTGTTTCTCTGGTCTCAAGCTTTACGCTTTCTTTATACATTCTTTTTATGTACTGCACTTGAGGGCTTTCGGCAAAAACGCCTGAACTGATACATAATCCCAAAACAGCAAGTAATAGTTTTTTCATATAACAGAACTTTCAAGTTAATTAAATATATAATTGTTTATTTTCTAAATCGCACGCTGTCGATTGTGTACAGCATGGCTGTTGAAACAATTAATTTCTTAATCATGTCATCAATACTCTAAACTGATTAAAAATATAGTTTTGTGTTTCTTTCATCGCGACCATAGTATTCAAACTAACAGTATTTGATAAATATTTAACATTTATGCTTTTATATTAACCACAACATTGCAACGTTCTTTTCCGAACACTTTGGCTACAAATTCACTATTTGATAGCACTGATAATCTCAGGCAATCTCCATGCAATTATAATCATCAGAATAATTAACGCAGCCGTCCACATGGTTTTACGTAATTCTTTGGGTGTGCACTACTTGAATTAAAAAAATCACTCCGAAAAGTGGTTTTGATTGCGTAACAGAATCAAGATTAAAGTTTATATCCCTCAAGCTCTTTGGTTTTGGCTTTTATCAGCTTTATTCTACAGTTAAACCGGTTAATTTCTATCTGCACCTCCGTATCAGCCGGCTTTTCTGAATTGCATTCATTATCCGCACTCTTAGTCCAACTTTTAAGGTTTGAGCTTAACTGATCTCTAATTGATTCTGGTATAGCATCCCATGTTGTTTCTAGTGTTTTTATTGAATCATCTGCTTCTTGCTTTAATTTCTGTAGCTTTGCTTCTTTTACGTTGGCATAAACTTGATCCTGCTGTGCTTGAAGTTCTGAAATACGGCTACGCGTCAATTCAGTCTCACAGTTTAAATATGCTATTTGGTTTTCTTCAGGTGAGGAGTACGCATTAGATTGACACTGTTTTTTCTTATCACGATTCCAAATGACTTGTTGAGATTTTAAATAATTTCGTACATCTACATCCATATTCTTCCATAAAGTATTTATTTCGTTATTCACTGCCGTATTTTCAAGTTTTGCACTTTGTAATAAAGCTTGAATATCTTCCTGAGATGTATTTTGATTATCTGTATTAGCAACTGTCTGCGTGTTATTTGATACTGGAGTATTTTCAGTCGTTTTTTTGTTACTTGAGCATGTTTCTAACAATACACCAACCACCACAAAAAAACCAATCGTTGCCAAGATGCTTTTTAAACAGCCGCCATTTTTGGCGACAGCAGTCGCGCTAGATGATGCAGCCGCAGATGCACTTTGATTAATGATAATCTGCGGCTTTGTCTCAGTTGGCTTTGTTTGAGCTGGATCACCATACCCATTATTATAGGTAGATGTATTACGGGCTTGGTTTAGTAATAAAGCTTTGTGTTCTTCATACTCTTCCTGAGTTATTGCCCCTTTTTCCAGTAATTCATACAAGCGTGTAAGTTCATTTGTTAATGATGGTTTAGACATAAAAAATCCTTATGCAGTATCAAAGTTTTTATCTAAGTTACTACAAACAAATCAAGATGAACAAAACCTCAAACATGCTATACCGGATAAAACAGATTTCTTCATGTTCTTCAAATTCCAAGCTGGTTAAACGTAAGTTTATTTCTTTCGATGTTTTTTGATTTCAGTGCGATAAAAATCATCTAGACACTTAGACATTTCTTTAGTAAAAGGTTTTCCCCATTCAAATATTTCAGTAATTTTGCAATCCCCGTCTTTTTGACATTTAACCTGATAAGTAACAGAACGCTGCTCCATGCCTCTGGTTGCACCTATTGTTACTTTAACTCTACCTTCACTTGGCTCAGAAAACGTTAATTTAGCAAAAGGATTCATGTCTTGCCCTTGCCATAAAACATTATGATCCAGACAGGCTATGTCTCCGCTTATTTCCTGATATTCATTATTTCTTGCATATAGTTTTTTTATATTCTCATCGAGATATTCTAAAAAAAAAGATTCATCAACATCTTGATAAATATTTAAAGCACTATCTTTTGTTATACCTCCTTTTAATAGAGATGCATTTAAATCATACATCCCCTTTATGTACTGTACTTGAGGGCTTTCCGCATTTGCACATGCGCCAATAAATAAACCTAATAAGACAAAAAGTATTTTTTTCATTTTTTTCTTTCTGATAAAAATTTCAAAATATTTATTTAACTAAGTTATGTCATCGATACTCCAAGTTGATTAAACATATAGTTTTGTGTTTCTTTCATCGCTGCTACAGTATTTCCACTAACAGTATTTGATGAAGTGTTAACATTCATATTTGGTATATTAACATTAACATATTTTCTATTGTCTGTATGTGTTGCTGTATTACCTCCAGCTAACTGATTGCCTTGGCTAACTCATTTTGATATTCGATTTGCGTTATACGCCATTTCCATATTAGCAGTCTGTTTAAAAAAAGTATCCCGTCTGTCATGCCCGCTCTTGTATTTTGGGTCATCCTGTCGCCAGATAATATAATTATCACCTAATATTTTGTGTCCTTTATCGTATGCGACATTCGGATTATCCAAAAATTCTTTTTTGGTTTTGGAGTACGCGGGGTTGTTGGATATTTCAGACAGCATATACTTAACCATTTCATCAAGTGAAGCTTTTGATCTGGTTATTTTCCCGTTTTTATATAAACCCTTTGCTGTTAATTCCGCAATTAGCTTTTTAGCCCGAATTCCCTGCCAAGAAATCAGTCCAATATTTGTTGCGCCATTTTTCGGGTCTGTATGCGAACCAAAAAGAAAATCCGGATTAAATGAATTTTCCCGACCAATCTCAGCAGTCATTATTCTCGCTTGCTGTGCGGACAAACCGTGTTCACGAAGAGATGTATAGATTTGCTGAGCATAATTCATATTTCCTTTTACAGGTACACTGGCTGCCGTTTTCTTCTGGTTTGGCGTTTCTGATGATTTCATACGTGCAATAACCGGCGTAATTTTACCTGCTTTGATCGCAGCAAAATAATCATCTCCAGGAGCAGCAGTGTTCCCTCTTTTGTTAGTCTGAATGTAATCTGAAACCCAATATTCACCATTAAATATTGCAACGTGCCCATGCGGATGCCCTGCTATGCTTGGTATGGACATAACGTCTCCTTTCTGGGCAATATACTTACCATTGTAGGCAATACTTTGAAATTTTCCTGTTTTAAGTAAATTACCTGCTACATCGCGCCCATGTCCCCAGATTTTAATACCCTGTGCTCTTAATGCGTTATTAACATATTCAGCACACTTTTGCGCACTAGCCTTTAAAGCATGTCCGGTGGCGTAATCCGCTGTTTTCACTGCTGTATCCGCAGAAGTACCGTTAGAAGCTCCTTTCTTTCCAATCACAATTGGCTTAGTTGGTGGTTTATAAGAGCCGTTTACTTCTTCATATGTTTTGCCTCCGTGAAATAAACGATACGCACTTTCACCGATGAAATCGGATATATCCTCTTTTTTCTCACCCGTCGCCTTGGCAATCATTTCGGTAGCCATATCAGAAAATGATGCGCTTAATTTTTTAAACGACTCCCCAAGTGCATCAATCATTATTTTGCTGTTTTTAATGCCATTAGCAAAGGCTGTCCAGTCAAACAGAGATTTACCGCCCTTAGCCCAAGTGTCGTAATCGTCTAATAACAACAAGAAAGCTGCACCTAAAGCAGTAATGGCAATCGTAACTGGGCTGATGGCTGCACCCAATAACCCAAATACTTTAATTAACGGAGTAAACGGAGCAATAAACGCCAACAATGCACGTCCAGCACTTAGTAAGGTAGGAATCAGCAGCATACCGATTACGATGGCTGCGGTCTGGAATACCGCTTTAACAACCTTTTCATGCCGTTGCAGAAACTCAAAGAAGCTGTTTACTACCTTAATCAGAGTAAGCAATATTGGTGTTAATGCATCACCCACCAACTGCTTCATGCTTTGCCAGTGTGCGCTCAATATCGCCTGCTGTTTGGTTAATTCGCGACTACGGACAATGGCTTCCCCGTCTGAGTGATACATTCTTTTCTGAATATCCAGAATTTCCTGTAACTCTTTGCGACCAGAAATTAAGGCGTTGATTGTGCCGTCATCAAAGCCCATTTTTTTACCGATTGTATAAGCCTGTTCTTTTGGCATTTTCTGGAATGAATCAGCCAGATCAAGCATTACATCATCCAGCTTGCGAACCTTACCGGCATTATCAACAACACTGACGCCCAAGGCGTTGAAATAAGGCAGCATGCTGGCGTCACCAAACATAACCAGCCCATTCATAGCCTGCTTAATGCTGGTTAAAGAGGCTGTCATACCCTGCGCACTGCCACCGAAAGCGCCTGCCGCATTCTGCCAGTCTGTAATACTCGCGGTAGCCATACCTAGCTGACCGGAAAGTTTTGACACTTCCATATTGGCATGCGCAGCATCATTAGCCAGTTTAAACAGCCCTGTTGAGCCGATGATTACAGCAAAAAATCCGGTTAGCTCCTTAGTTACTTTTGCAATGGCCTGACCGAATTTTGCTGTCTGTTCGATAGAGGAATGATATTTCTTCGCTAGTTCCTCGTTAGCCTTTCCAGCCTGCTTTGAGGCTTTTTCGGTTTTATCCAGAGACTTTTCTAGTGCCTGATTTTTCTTTTCCGCTTTATCTGCCTGCGCAGCAAATTTAGATGTATCAAGCATTAGCTCGACAAGCATTTGTTCAACTATATTCGTTGTCATACTTATTCACCAACATTTTGTTATGTTCAGAAACCTGATAAACCTCAAGAATATTCAGCACATCCTCAAGCCCCAGCACACTATCAAGCTCAACGTAAGAAGCCAGTCCGGCTGTAATAACCTGACTGGCTAAAGAAGAGACATTCACTGTTTGTGCAAGTACGCCTTCACGGAAAGGCAATCCCGCCGTTAGTTCATATCTAGGGGATTGCCGTTCGTTAAAAAATCGATATGCACCAGTAAAGCCTCTTTGCGTAATTCAAACAGTGTTTTTAAATCCTCAATATCACTTTCTACGTTCAGACTGCGCGCCAGTCCGCCAGATGGCACTATCTGCACGCAGGTAAGCAGTTCATCCAGTAATTCACCGCCTATCTGCGGGTCTATCCTGCTGATAACACTAATGGCCAGTTTTGCCATTTCCAGCATGCCGCCGTTCGGATTGATACCCGCTGTATCAATGCCGCTTCCGGCAAGGGCAAACAGAGCGCGTTGTGCCCATTTATCCGCCTGCATAATCGGCATTTCGGTGATCAGAAAGGTTTTACCTTTATCGCGACCAGTATCTATGTTGATTGTTCTTGTTTTACGTGCCATCAGTTAGTCTCCTCTGCGCCATTCAGAACTAATCTGAATGTGTACTGGCTGCCTGCCAGTAATTTCTGACCGGAAGCCCCGCCGGTTAATTTAACCAGTGCACCAGTAGCACTGTAGCGTTTTTTTACAGACGGGATTTCAACCACAATATCAATCGGGCGTGTTTCCATATTGGCATTAAAGTCTTTGCGAATATTCTCCATGTGCTCGATTGACGGGCTGTTTGCTTCTAAATGCAGCGTCCATTCCACTTCGTGCGGCGTATAGCCCATTGACTGTTTACCATCCACACCCATGCGGGTTTCTGCGATATTGGCATCACCAAAGCCCCATGCGTTATCTGCCTGAAAGCCTTGCATCGTAATATAGTTGTCGTATACACCTGTGCAGCGCAACATAAGTACGGAATTGGCTGATGTAATCGTTAGCGGGTTATGTCCCATTGGCATGATTTAATCTCCTAAAACTTCAAAATTGTTTAATAAGGGCTGTAACTGCTGTATATAAGACATTATTTTTGCCTGGTTAATTGGCTTTTCAGTTTGTCGTTTGCGTAGAATTTTGCCGGCTAGGCTCGCTGTGGCAAATGACTGTTTTTCTGCTTCTAGCGCAGCCAGCAATTTAGTCATTATTGATGTATTTAGATTATTGAGCATGGACTGCATGCAATTAAATTCTTTGATATATGCCACTTTAATCTGCATAGCCTGTTCAGTGCTGTAACCCATCACCAGCAACATAAAGCCGTCTTTGGTCATCTCATACATTGGGCGAAGCTGGCCTTTACCATCAATATATTCAACCAATCCAAAATTGGATTGGATAAAAGAATCAGGTATTTGTGCTGTAATATTCTTAATATCACGCATTACATGGAAGTGTTTCTTCCCAAATGCACCAGCCACTTTAAGGCTATTTGTTTTCAATTCTTCGCCATGTACAAATACTGAATTTTCAGGTAATTCAATTTGCATTGTTGTCTTCCTAAAATGAATAAATAAAAACCCGTACATTTTGTACGGGTTTTCAGGGTGGTTTTAGAGTTGTTCCCTTATTTGATTTCAGTGTTATTGCACCGCGATAGAAGCCAGATTCACAGTATGAACACTGCCGCCGTCTGCATACCAGAGCTTTAACGGCAGTGATTCGCGCTGACCGCGTACCTGTGCTGAAGCTTTATTTATCAGCAGGCAGTAACCGGCTGTTTCAATCTGCCGAGCTGCATCAAAACCGGCCTCATAATTAATCTGCGATTTCTGCGCTTCTGAAAGGTTTACCCCGCGCTGGATACCACCAAAATTCAGCATTTCATTAATCGGGTCTTGTGCAGCTGCGCGGTGAATAGCTATACCTTCAGCGTTATACGGGATAGCTTTATAGCTGATAAGCATATTCATAAACGCCAGTTGCAGTTGAGCGTTGAAATACACCTGATTCAGGTAAGTATCCACCCAGGCAAAATCGCCGCTTACTCTGGTATTTCTGAAAAAGATAAACCGCTCATTCGCTGTTGCCCACGCGCCATAATAGGCGTAGCCGTTGCTTTCCAGTGCCGTGGCATCTTTAAGGGCGGTGACAGAGGCAGCGATACCACTTTGCCGCTTGAATTCCATAGTCGAGCGACCGTTTTTTTCACTAAAGTTGATGGAGGCGGCATAACCGCAGGCCAGCCCTGCCTGTTCGAGTGTGCCGTAAATCGCTGTTGTTCCGGATATGGCATTTTCTTTAAGCCATGAGGCAAAGCAGTTGGTATTATTGGCAATCAGGGCAGTTGGCTCCTGCGCATAATAAACAAACCAGTAACGACTGTTCTGTTTGCTGTTCCACTTAGCCAGTGCTTTCAAAATATCCTGAGTAAATGCATCGCCAATGGTAGTAATAACAGCATAATTCAGGGTATAGCCTGATACTCGCTCCATTACAGAATCCGGACTGTCTGCCTTAGTGGCATTATCGGCAATCGCCCCAGTATTTTCAGTCAGGCAGAGGGCTTCTGCTGCTGTTCCGCTGGCAAAGGAAATAGCCGAACCTGTACCGGCAGACGGCGAGCTGATAATAAATGCCTGTAACTGCGTATCAAAGACAACATCGTTAGTTAAAGCCTCTTTGATTTTTATCGCGGCATCACTAAAGCTTTTGACTTTACTTAAATCGATTGTTGCAGTGGTTACCGTACCATCTATGGTTAGGGTTATTTCCCCTTTGATGGCTTGCAGTTCATTTAACTGCAATGATTTAACACTGGCACCAATCAGCCGTGCACTAATATCTGTCTGATTGTATCGGGCGATAAACAGGGTTGCGGGCTTGATGGTTGAACCGGCATAACCATCAAAATAACACTGAGCAAACTTATACTGTTCACTGTTATAACCGTATACAGTGCCTACATCGGCGGCACTGGCATACTGATTTATCGGGTAAATGCTGCTGTCTGACAGTACAACGGTATTTAAGTCCAGCGCATCACCGCCTGTACCGATTACCGCCGGATTGACGGTAACAATATTACTTGCAGGAATTGAAGGTAACATAATATTTCCTATGGGTTTTTCAAAGTTATAACCGGCATGTCCAGATAAGTCTGTTCATGCGAAAATTCAGGGTTGTATTGCAAAAGCAGCTCGACCATCCAGCGTTGCTCATAGCGTGACTGCTCATTGATAAACGTCATCTGTACAGGGTCTTTGCAGTAAAGCGGCTGGCAGGATATAAGCCGCGCTGTGGAATAGTGGCTTTTCCAGAGATTGCACAACTTACGCGCTTTATCGCCTGAATCAGCACCATAAAAATCAATTTGCAGGGTTATCTCAACAGACTGCTGTACAAAGGTCTGATTGTCTGCCGGCTCGTAATAATGCGCGGAGACATCCAGTGCCTGCTCAAACAGAATTGACATAACAATCGCCTGATCAGGTAAAGGTGCATCATTCTGGTAACCCTGTATGACTGATTCAGGCGGGCATAAAAAAAGCCCGAGCAGATATGCGCGGACTTCTGTGTAAATCTGTTTATGCGTTACTGTCGCCATAGCAGCACCTTGCACCATGCCGGAAAGGATTCCAGCACCTGTTTAACCATCCATTCTGATGTTTCGTTTTCGCCGTATGCGGTAAAAATTACCCGTTCCGCACCTTTGCCCTGTGAGCGGCGGATTGCAGCTATCTGACCGGTTAGATAGGCATAGATAAACTGCCCTTGCTGGTTAATCAGGTTAAGGTGCTCAAGGTCGGCAGAGGAAATGCTTTGCAACTGAATAGTTATAGGCTTTTCCTCAAAGCATGGCGCAACGGTACCGGATTCATCTACTGCTGAGCCGGAATTGATTTTTAATACTGCCTCCTGATCAGGATTAACCCCGGCAATAATGCTGTTAGCCATTCCTCTAAGATTCATCATTATCTGATACCTCTACACCGATCGATCTGGACATCTGCATAGTGTCACGCAATGGAGCGTCTCTGCCTTTTCTGGCGATAGTCGCTTTAGAGTTAGGCGGGTCTGTCCATGTCATGATTGATTCAACCAGATCGCCTTTCATAGCCTCGCCGACCAGTTCCAGTCCTTTAACCGCGCCATGCTGGCTGACCAGACCCGGTAAAGCCTTAATCCATTCGCCCTTATGTGTCCGTACTGTTTTACGAAAGAATGAGCGCGCCGGAATGTTGATTGTGTGCGCCGGTACGGTATGAGTAGTGGCAAAATTGGATTTAGACTGTTTAACAAAACGACCGTTAAGCCGGAAATCCCCGGTTTTTTCACTAACCAGCCGGTAAACGGTTACCTGATGTTCCGGAACCTGAATCTGTGCGCCGTATTCATTCCAATAAGCAACTTGCGCAACATGTAAAGGCTCGCCATCGGCTTTTGCATAGGTGGCTTCTTCAAAAATACCTGCCTGCACCTTTTTGTTTTTACCGGCTGCATATTTTTTCAGTGCATCCGATAAATCACCGATTTTTTTCATACTAACGCCTTACCGGCATGGGAAACTTGCCGAGCACATAAAAGAATGAGCGGTATTGTTTGATCAATGCCCAGTAACGCGCCCCGTATGGTGTCTGCTGGTACCACTTTTCCGACTGGGTAGTCTGGCCATTATCCAGTGATACAGACACACTGCCCTCAGCAGCACTGGCAACACGACCGACTGCCTCGTTACCGCTGTCTGTACGCTGCTGTAAGGTAGCAATATGCGCCACCAGCAGAAACAGCATCAATTCACGCTCATCAAGATTTTTAATAATGCTTTTATCGGTGTTATTGCAATGCATGCAGGCTTCAATAAAAAACATGCTAAGCTGATCATCTGTTGCAATGATTTTCGGGTACAGTTCCCGGAACTTTAAGAGGTTAAACTGAACAATACCGCTCATAGTTGCACCTTATTCCAGCTCGTTGTTTTTGGGTGGCGAAATAGGCTCTGTGCTGGATTTAGTTTTGCGTTTCTCTTTAGCTTCTGCCGTAGTGTCTTTGGTGTTGCTGTGCGCAAAAATCAGTCCGTTCTTAGTAATATCGCGATCCTTATTTTTGGCCAGCCATGCCTGCCAGAAATTCGCCGGCACATTTTCGGTAATACCATGCCCGCCAATAACATTAGATGTATTAAACCCGTTAATCTTTACGGTTTTATCATCAACCTGTAAAAGCAAGCCATTGGCTATCTTGCACCCGATAATAACTGTGTCATTCGACATATGAACTCCTAAAATAAAAACCACCCCTGAGAGTGGTCGTCTTTATATAAAAATTAAGAAGCCAGCATGCTTGCAATAAACAGCGGCCGGTAAATAATAGCCCCCAGTGTTCCCTGTGACCGCTTCTGCTCATAACCTGATGACATCTGAATCAGCGGGTGTACACGCATTTTTTCGGTAAATCCCAGTTCTACTGTTGGCTGACCTTCGTACTCGTCTACAATTAACTGAACTAATTCGCCAGCTTCGGTTTTATATTCCGGTATTGTGACTATTTTCAGATTCGGGAAATTTTTATTAACCTGATCGGTCACGTTTACATTGTAGGTATTGGTTTTCGTTAGTTGTACAGATGCATTTGGAGACAACAGCATAGTCATTGGTGTTTCAAGATCAACCAAGCCGTCCGTTTGTTTTATGAGCTGAGCGAAAAGCCGCTGGATTGAATCATAAACCTCTTGTCCGTCCATGTTCTCCCATGATGAATCAACTATTGACGGCAATAGTCGAGGATCATTTATCAAACCATAATTCTGCAAGCCTTCAATTCCGCGTAGATAGCTCTTGTTCTGGAATTTATTTAAAGTCAGGGCAGCCGCAATCTGCTTACGGCTTGCCCAATCCAGTCCGGCGGCACCAGCTATTGCTAATTCCCGTTCACCAATACGAATAAATGTCTGGTAGTGATAGGGCTGACGAGACGGATAGTTAACATTCGCATCACTTAGCCCGTTGTTATTGAAATCACCATAGGACGAAGTCTCACCAGTACTTTCCAGTACCTGAAATGTCACTGTTGTTGAGGTAAAGTCACCTTTTTTACATTCAGCGAATGCTTTTGCCGTTTTCATTGGCGTTACCAATACCTCAATAACCTTTGGATCAACATAAGTTGTAAACAAAGCGGGAATGCCGGCATTTGGCGAAGTTTGCAGGTTGCTGGCACTATCCATAGCCAGCGCCATTCGACTTTTATCGGTTAGCTCTACGGGAGCCTTACCCGTTGCAAATACAATCCCTGCACGTTGATTTAAAGTATTAAAATTTAATTCCATTTTAAATCCTTTTAATGTTTTGAAATCTTGGCTAATGCACCAGCTTCTGCTTTGCTGGCCACAATAAAGCCTGTTTCTTCATAACCGGCAGGGGCTGTATCGGCGGCAACAACACTGCCATTAGCCGTACTGGCAAAAACTTTCTGTCCGATATTTGCGCCACCAGCGAAACGAGCCCAAAAATCGCCGCCATCATATAGCGTTACGATAAAACCTTTTGGAATGGTTAAACTGGATTCAGCCAGATATTCATTAAGGAGTGCGGTATTGTCTCGGCGCACAAACCCGATTAATCCATTGGCAACTTTGGTATTAGTAGCCAATCCTGTTTCAGGATCGAACCATGCAAAGCTGCCAACAATTACACCTGTATCACCAGCTTTGATTTGCCCTTCACCTGCAAGTACAGAGTAATAGGGATTGGTAGAGGCAAAATCGCCCTCAACACCAACCGGCAGATCATTATTTAAATGTGTTTGAAATCCCATTTTTAATCCTTTATTTAAAACGTTCTGTAAGCTTATCCGCAGGTGCCAACATGCTATCCATCGCCACGGCGGGTTTAGGTGCCGTTGTAATAAGCATTTCAACCATTGCCTTATATGCACTAGGGTGCACGCCTTTGGTATTTACGCCTTTTTGCTGTAAGGCATATTCATAAACCGCCTCGGCACTGTCCATAGCCACTACACCAACCAGCGGCTTAACCTGTTCGCGCGCTTCAAACAGCGCAGTAACATCCTTTACCGCTGCCGCACGGATTGAATCGGCATCCATAGCCGGCTTGGATTTTTCTGTATCGTCCGGCTCTTCGTCTTCTGCCTTTTCTTCCTTGCTATCAGATTCCTCATCTTCGGCGGTTTTTTCTGTTTCATCTTCGTCTTCCGCTTCTTTTACCGGCTCTTCTGTGTCACTGGCAGCGGGTACCAGCATATTGTCTGCAACCGTTTTAATCACTCCCTCGACAACATCCGGCGTAATATCGCCATCCATGCCCATAATAGGCTTTAGCACTTCTGCTACAGCCTTAACTGCACCTTGTTTCAGCTTCATTGAATTCTCCATAAGTCCGATTGGTAAACCATCTGCAATAACTGCATCTCTTCCTATCCGTCCGCGTTCAACCATAGCTACATGATTGCCGTGGATATTCCTCATAATTCCGTCATATTTCTGTCCCTCAAATTCGCCCGAAGTCATATCTGCGGTGTAGGCATATCCGGCAGACAGTTCGTTCAGCTTTTCGTTTTCAATCAGTGCAATGGCTTCTTTGTCAAAAATACGCAAGCTGGCATAAACATCGTTACCCTCTAGCTGTGGGTTAATTACTGTCCCTACCGTAATATCGTTATGCGGCTCTTCTGCGCTGACCGGCGTATGCCTGAGCAGCAATTGCACCCCGTTAAAAGAAAGGAGAGCTTTTTCAAGCTCTCCCTTGTCACGTAGCAGGTAATAGATTTTGTCCGGTTGCAGTTGCAGCCTTTCATAATCCGGTATTTCCCGCCCGAAATACGGATTAACGGCAGCCTTACTGATAATTGTTCGTTCAACCAGTAAATGTCCGTTACCATCATAAGAACGCATGGATTTATCCATGGCCAGAGTTTTTTCGGTCATTGTCCTATCCCGTCTATAATGCTTTTACTGCCGCAGCGGCAATTAATCAGCATGCCCGGCTGTACCCATTCGCCGTCCAGATACATTCCTTTGCTCACCTCAAATACTTTACCGTTTGCCTGTAAATGTGATTGCCGTGGCTTTTTGCTGCGGTGTGAATGCAACCATATTGCTTTGGTAATACCCAGCTCCTGCCGTTTGGCGCATTCAATTACTGCATGTGCCTTTGCTCCCTGATCCCTTGCAATCAGTTCAGCACGGCGTTTACTGATGTCATAATTTTTTTTCAGTTCTGTTGCCAGCCCTGAAAGGTCATAACCGCTGGTAACACACTGCCATACCCGCTTCTGTACCCGCTCCAGATACTGTGAAGCAATGGATTTAATCTCCCCGACATTAGTTTCAATTGTCGCCTGTAACGCTTCACGCTGATATGGTGTTATCTGAAACCGGACAGTAAAACCGGCTTTGCGCATGTGTGTTTTTAACAGGCTTTCGTAGTTGGTTACGGTTTTACTGACAAATGCCTCAGCAATTTCCGGTGCCAGCTTGTCCAGCCTGTCTGACCATTCAGACGCCAGAAAATCAACTATGTGGGCAACCCAGTCGACTATGCCGTCCATAGCCATCTGAGCTTTTTCCTGAGCGGCACGTTTGCGAAATTCTGTCACCAGCACCTGATTCACTTCATCGGAAATCTGATTAAGCAGTTTAATAAGTGCTTTGCGGTAGCTGTTTTCTATACCGGCATTAGGCCATAGTGCCGGCAGTGTCGCCGGCTTCTTCCTGATTATTGCCATGATTAAAATCCCACTGCGGCTGTTCCGGTACGTCTTCCACATCAATACCTGAGTAATCGCCGCTTTCATCTTTAGCCAGACGCGCGCGTACTTCTTCCTGAGAAAGCACACCGGCGCTAATCAGTACATTGTCTCTTTCCGCCTTAACTTTATCGGTGTTGGCTTCCTGTTCTTTATTTAACTGCTCCAGCGGTTTAAATACAAAGACAATCTGCGGGTCTATTTCCCCGAACAGGTCAAGCTGAATCAGTTTGATAATGGCAGTAAGCTGTGGCAGCAAATGCGCCTCCTGCATACCGGAGATGTACTCGTGATAAACCTGAATCTCACCATCACTACTGGCGTTTAATCCGCTTGGTGTAATCCCCAGCAATTTAACCAGTGGCGTACGGCTTGGTGCGGCCATTTGTTCTTGTGATTTCTGCAGTAGGTTATCCAGCGTGGATAGCGGTGTGTTGAATTGGAAAAACTCTTCATTATCGTTATCCAGCAGCATCAGATTCTGATTGCCGCGTAATTGCGAAAACAGTTTAGAGCGCAGCAATAACTGAGTAACACCATCATCACCGCCGGCTAGGATATTGCTCATATCGGTTTTAATGCCGGTGAGAGAAAACGAATGAATCAGCTCAGACACACTGTCAACTGTACGCTGCCACCTTTCCACATACGGCTGCATAAGCTGCAACATGGATATACCACTGAAGTTATAGGCAGGCTTGAGCATATCCGTCACCGGACGCATAACCAGTGTTAGCAAACGGTCTGCATGTACCTCTTCGCCCATAACAAACCATTTTGACGGCTTAAAGAAATCCGCAGCAGTTGCATCACTGGCGTTGTAAAAACTTGGTGTAGTCCAGATCGGCTCAATCAGTTTAAGCCCTTTAAGGCAGCCTTTACCCAATACTGCCTTATCAATCAGAAGCGGTATGTCTTTTTGGTTTTCATGCCCTTTGATATTAATGAATATTTGCGAACGCCCGAAAATCATTTCATTTTCAATATGGCGGCGCATCAGCTCACGAATATTCAGCGCATCCATACGCGCTTCAATGCTTTTGATTTTGTCGCGGTAGTCTTTATCGTTGCTGTCACTGGCGACTTTGACTTCGCCCCATGTGCGGGTCATTTCCTGCGCAGTGGCTTCATAAACGCAGCGGTAATCCGTAGACTGGGACATGCTGGCCAGTGCCTGATACCCGATAAAGCATGGGTAAAAGTGAGGCGCGTTAATATCAAAAGTATATGAAGAGGTGAGACTGTCCTGAGCAATAGCCGGCTTTCTGCCCTTCGGTACCACACCAGCAGGAATATCAGGCATTTGGTAGCCTTGTGGTGGAGTATTCGCTGATTGCATTTCTTGCATAAAGGCAATTGCCCGCTCATTGGCCATACTTTGCTTATGCTTGGCTTCCAGCTCAAGCTTTTTAAGCCGGTTAGCCTCTTCCTGCGCAGCCAGCTCACGCTCTTTCAGTTTGTTGCGTTTCCAGAATTTCATCATAAATTATTCAGACTGTTAGGATTGATATTTAAACCAACGGATACCGGAGCAAAAGCCATGATTAAGGCATCAGCACGGTTAGGTGATGGAATGCCGCGTTTTTTCATATCCTTTTTACTTTCTACCCGCACCCGCCCGTTATCGTCATACGCTACCTGCGGCCGGCTTAATTCAGCCTTAAGATATTCAATATCCCTGATACTTCCATCCAGACTGATCAGCTCATCCGCAGGGTAGTTATCGCCTTTCTCAACTGCACGCCACGTCTTGTAAAACCGGTCGCGCACATGCCACCATGCCTGTGCTTTGATATTGGCAAACATATCTTTGTTCTTTTTAGCCGGCATATACAGCGATTCAGGCTTATAAACCTTGCCGCCGGCATTAAATCCCACTGTCTGAATGCGGCCTTTTTTACGCCCAAACTGAGCCTTGACGCCGGCACCCACACCAATACTGTCATATATAACCTTATCAATATTGGCCTCTATTGCGTCCTGATAGACTTTATCAGCGGAATAGATGACATCCTGCCCGCGCCATTCATCCATACAGAACACAATCGAGCCATGCCGGCTGACAGTTGCGTTAGCGTCCTCGCCCTCGTCTGCCACATCAAACCCTAAAATACGTTTGCCTGCTGCGGTTAAATCCAGACGGGTATGCGCATTTGTTGCCGCCTCAATCCATGCCGGTTTAATAATAGCCAGCTCACTGTCTGCCACCGGCTCACCAAGCCAGATATGCCGGTATAGCTCGTAATCCCGTTCCTTGCATGCTTCCATCTCTATTCGCAGCACTTCTGGGAAGTTCGGGTTATCTTAATAGTTGGCTTTAATAACAATTGCATTATCCGGAGGGCGGATTACAAAACGCTGGTGCGTATCGTCCAGCATATTTTTCGGATTGTAAGAAACCCATATCTCACTGCCCGGTGTCCGGATTGTAGGAATCAGCGTATCCCACATCTCCTGAGTGATACTCTCCGCCTCTTCTATCCAGCATACACCGGCGCCCTCAAGTGACTTAATTTTTCCCGGGTCATTCTTAATCCCGAAAAAGATAAAGTTTGTACCTGTGCCTCTATGGATAATGGTTGATTTCTGTACTTCAAATTCATCATCATAGCCAAGGCGGGAAATAGTATTTGAGAGTAGCTTGTGTACTGAATCAGCAATTGATAGCTGCAACTCACGTACACATGGGATAGTCGTTTTTGTACGTCTGGCTATTTCAATTGCCAGTTCAGCAAACATCCACGACTTACCCGATCCGCGACCACCATACGCAACCTTGTAACGCGCCGCTCTGGCAAATCTGGCAAAGTGTTTACTAATCATCTGCCTGCTCAAATATCGCACTAATCGGGCGTGTTTCTATTTTTAACTCGCCTGATACAGAAGTCTTTTCATTAAACGCCTGTACAGTTACATGCTTGCCCAGTAATTCAAGATTCTTCACCTTGTCCGGCCATTTAATCTTTTTGAGAATACTCTGGCCATCTTCTTTATCCATCATGGTAAGCACATCAAAACCGCTTAATGTCTTTCTCCATACTTCCGGCCATTCCTTAACCGGCAATACCGAGCCATCAGCATTAAGAATGTCCGCTACATCCATCTGATCAATCTCAACCAGACGTTGCAGAACATAATCAGCATTAATCTGTGTACGCATACAGCGTTTCTGCTTTGCTTCGTTCAGTGCCTTTACAATGTCAGGTTTTCTGAGGTTTTCATACCCTACTTCACTTGCCGTTCTGGCACTGTATCCTGCCCTGATTGCAGCCTGTGTGGCATTGAAATCTATTAGATATTCTTCAACAAAACGCTGCTGTTTTTCTGTTAATCCGCTCATGGCGGAGTTGTTGGTATCCACCATGGCAATCTCCAATAAAAAAAGCCCACGCGCGCGCGTTAGGCTTGTCTCTTTTTTTGACGGTTAATATGCATACACCAACAAAAAAAGCGGATTAGCTATTAGCCAAACCGCTATAAATATCTCATGTAATATAAGTAATTTGCTACTAAACCCAATAAAAAACCAGCCTTTTTTAGCTGGTTATATTAAAAAATTGGTTACGCTATACCGTAAAGTCATTTTAATTACCTTTTTCTCTGTCAATTTTGCACGCCTGTAGATACCGGCGTGGCAACATTCGAACTCAACATTGACAATATGCTGATAATTAAAAGCCCAACTTTAGTTTGTTGGTTTAATATACAATTATTATCAGTCATATGCAATAGTTATTTGATAAAAAAGTGAATAAATTTATTATGTTTCTGCATTAGCATTCAAAAATCATTTAATACCTTAACATCCCAGACTTCACTGTTAGTTTTATAGTCATATCTATCTACCATGAAAAAACCGCCGTACTCAAATGATTACAGCGGCTTTAAACATAATAATTTCAATTCTTACATATATTTTGCACGACTGTGCCAAATGATGTCAATAATTTTTTAACAGATTAACAGCTTATCAGTAAAACCAAACAGACACAGTTTGTGTGCTTGTTCGGCATACTCTTGCCTGTAGTCTGTTGGTCTTGCCATGTTATTAATTCCTTATTTCTTTGTCATCCTTTATATCGCCATGATTCGGTATTTTTATGATTCCTACCTTACACATTAAGTATTTGAAAGTATCTAAGATAATAGGGGTATAGAACTAATTTTGTCGTCTAACATTTTTATTAACTCATCTTGATTATTAGCGGTCTTATGACCAAAAGTGTCATCCCTTAAAGTAACCGGGTAAGTGCCATACTGAGTTTTTAGTTTGATTAGTGTCACTTTATCTGATTTTTCACGTATTATTGAAAGCTCAAATGGCACATCATCGCTAAATTCGATATTAAACTTATGATTATTAAATGAGTATTTATTGTTCAAATTTTCACAAAATCGATTTAATGTTTCTGTTATCTCAGAATCAATTTTTGCAGTTGCTTTCGCAGACTTTATAGCTTCAGACCCTTTAATCAGCATAGCTTCATATTTATCATCTTTAAGGTCATTAAATGTCGGCCAGCCTGATTGACAAATAAGCCTATATAAAGCTGATATCAGTACTGGTGTTTCTAGCATTCTGAATAATACTTTTTCAATATGTTTTGCACCTTTTAAAGTAATACTTTCAGAGGAACCTATGTGTCTAAACTCTTTAAAAGCACCAGTATCATCACGGTTGATTGTTGCCAGCGTTACAAATTCGCTACCCTTATGAGCTTGAATTAGAATAATGTCATTATTATCAGGACATGTGTATATAACTGAAACTGGGCTATCCTCGTCATTTGTAGGCTTATAAACATAATTACTGATATAACAATTTAATGTGTCTACGTAATCATTCAGAACTTCAAGCAGGGCTTTGGTCTCATTATGATTAAACAAAAACTCTTCCAGCCCAGTATAAAATGCAGCTATCATTTCATGTTTTTTTATCATATTTTTCTCCGATAACAAATCCCACGCATGCGTAGGATTGACTCTTTTTTTGGCTGGTTAATATGTATATTGAATCGCGTGAATAAGATTTATATATCTTTATCTAACGTCTTATCCGAAACATAGCATAATTATAAATTTTCACTCCCGCTCTTTCAATGCTAAAAGCTTGAATATTCCAAATTTTTACTTAATTTAATCAAAATATCACTCATTCCTACCTCTAGCTTATCTATACAGTCACAATGCAGCTTGTTAATGATGGTTTTAACATGGGATAACTTCCTGTTCAGCCTCTGCGCTCCCCAGTCGAATTTATCCTGTAGCTGTATATAGGTTTTATTTCTGGTAAATAGGTATTCCAGCAAGGCATCACACTCTAACGGCTGAATATATGAATCTCTGGCTAATACGTAGTTTGTTAAATCAATTATGCCAGACAGGTTATAGCCGTATTCTGCATTAATCAGCGTCCATTCAATATCATTTAAAATACGTTCTACACGAGTTAACAGCATAGAGCTGTTTGCATGCATATCATGCTGGCTTAGCCCTGATTTACTTCTGTCAACTACGCCTCTGGTTTTAATCCATTCCTCAATGCGTGCTGAATTACTTTTACCCATGATTAGCGTATTTTTTATGAAAAACACTTCACACAGCATGTGATCTATTGATTCATACATTATTCAGCTCCTAAGCTATTTGTATCAAATGCTGGCTGTTTAGTAGCAGTTGCGTCCTCAGTACGCCCTCTGCGTGGTACAGGTGCGCGGTTTCTACATCCAGTATTGTTGTTCTTCTATCCGCCTCATCATGGCAGGCACTGCACGCATACGCGCCTAAAAGGTCACTGGGTTTAATTCCGGTACCGCAACTACCTGCCAGTCTGTAATGAGCGAAAACCACTGTTTCAGGATTACCGTTACAAATACCAGGCATGCGTACCTGGCATTGCTGCCCTCGTGCTGATCGGGTGATTTTGCTCATAATTAATTCCCTAAAGATAAAAGCTGATCAATAGCCTGCTGTGCTTCATCTTTACTGGAGAAGCGGTTGCATAAAATCATGTTCCAGCAAACGGTGAAGCAGGCTTTATAGAAGGCGTTAAACTCGTTCTGCTCCATACTGGCAAAACTGATTGATTTAGGTTCTTTCACTACGCCTGCCGGTGTTACGCAAATATTAAAATATCCGGCTTCGATAGTTAGCCAGCGACGAAATGAATCAATATCTTTTTCTATAACGGGCAGTTTTTCGGCACGCTTTTTAGCCAGTAAGTTAAGTGCTTCATCTGCGGCAGTAACAATAATGCCTTTATTGCCGGCGAACTTGTCCAACCTCTTAGCTATCCACAGCACAACATCCCGTTCTTTAGGGCTGATAACTCCGCCTGCCGGTTGCCAGTACTCAAAAGCAAAAGGCAGTAAGCCACCAAAGAATAAACGGTGATGAGGCAGACAGCGGCCTTTTTGTCTTGTTACTTGTATCTTTACCGCTTGGCCAACCTTAACTTGTTTGAGACTATCAGCATCAATTGCTGTAACTGGTCGCAAGCTGTTATCAACTGCCTTAACTGCTACTAATTCCATGATTAAAATTCCTCAATGCTCCAGCCACCGCCGTTCTTCTTGGCTTGGCGTTTTACCGCAATAAATTTAAGCGGGTACATATCAGCGGCTACTTTGATTTTTACCCTTGCATCATCCTGCCAGAAGCCTTTTACTTCATGCATTTCCATAGTGCCGTCACTGCGCATCACGCAATAATCCGGTGTGTAAAAGGTGTTATCTCCCAGCCTGAGTTTTACGCCTTCAAACCGGTACCAGCTTACTGATCCGTCCTGCATGGCCGGTTTTAATACTTCCAGCTCATATGCCTGTTCTGTTTTGTTTTTTTGTCCGGTTTTTAATCTTCCCAGTGCGTAAAAATTTTTTGACATCTTTTCTCCAGTATTTGTTTTTCCAGTTTCTTAAGCCACGCAGCTTTGCTTCAATGTCATTCGGGCTTATATAGATTTCTGCTAGAGCGCAGACTTCTTGAAAACCTCTACTCCTGAAATAACCCATTTCCTGTTCAACCGCCTTATCCAGATCTCTGGAATCGCCTATAGCTTCAGTAGCGTCCTGCAATGCCTGAATAATGACCATTCCCCATAAGGCTCTGCATGCGTGATATTGTTCATAAGGGGATTCAACATAATCATCCGGCTGCTTATCCATGCTGCCTCCTGACATACTTACTCCGCTTATTATTTCGGGCTTCCCACTCTTCGCGCTTTATTCTCAGATCTTCGGCTATAGGCTCAAATTTGTTGTTTGCACATTCTCTGTGACCGGGGAAATAGTGCCATTTTTCATCATGAGCACAAATGCCAAATCCGAGTGCCGCCATTTCGTGGGGGACATATTCGCCTTTATTATTTTTTTCTCTCAGTATCCAGTGACGACATGCTATACAGGTATTTTCAGACACGATGTGATCCCCTGTTAATTCAGCGCGCATTTTTGCGTTATTAAATTAAGCAGTTTTCCTAACCGGGCTTTGCCCTCTTCTTTTTGTTTATCGGTTAGAAGATTTCCGGCTTCAATATTCATGCGCTCTTCGCCTGCTGGCAATAAAGCTAAGGCATAATCGTTTGTAATTTTCCCTGTTGCTGCCGCTTCTGTGATTAGTTGCGCTAACTGTTCTTTATCAAGCCCTGCGCTAACGTACCAATCTGGCTGTATACCTTTTGCCTTCTTCTCGCTAACGATGCGCTCATATGCAGTTTTAAACGCAAGCCCTGCACGGTATTTGTCTCCTGCGTTGAATAATGCTGATGCACTTTCTGCTGCATGCATAGCTGTGTGAATTGTAAGGAATGAATTAATGACATATCCTTTCTATCGTAAATCGTAGATACGCACACCCAGTCTCAGGCAATTAAATTTGCGCAAGGCTTCTAAGGGCGTTAAAGCGTTACCTGCCTGCAGGTATTTCAGAATTTGTTCTGATTGGGAATTTATTACTAACCCTCTTAAATTACCTAAACTCGTGCTTGGTTTTAATTGCAGTCATAACTAACCACATTCTTTTAGTACCGAAAAAAATAAACACTATTAATTAAAAAGTTATTAATAAAACTTTTAATTTTTACTTATAAAAGTATTTAAATATTCTTCTTTTCGCAGTGTCTTTAAATAATTTAGTTGAGCTTTTGGAATACCTCATTTTTCCCATTGCGAAACAGCACCGCGTGTTATACCGCATAATTTTGCTACAGCCGTATCGCTACCTAATATCTCTATGAATCTATTATCCTTTTCATACATTTTGTTAGCTTTTTATAGTTTAGAATACTAAACAAATAAAAGGACATTTATACTATGACAAATAAGCTAAAAGAACGTCTTCATGAATTAATGCGGGAGTATGGATTAAAAACCCAAACACAGCTTGCAGATTTTGCTAAGGTTAGCAAAGGATTAGTTCATCAGTGGTTTAATGGTGATACAGGTCTTGGGAAAAAGCCGTTACTAGAATTAGAGAAGAAAACACGATTTTCAGCACAATGGCTAGCAAATGGAACAGGAAATAAATATAAAGATAATGCTATTAATTTATCTGATTCATATAAAATGTATAGTCCATTGGAAGCAGCCGATAGTAATACCACAACCCTGAAATTATATGATATGAGTGCTTCTTGCGGTCAAGGAATCATAATTCCTGAATTTCCAGAACTTCTTAGAACTATTGAAATTCCTAATGACGCTCTTTTAGAGTTACTAGGAACGACTAATTTACAAGGAGTACAACTAATGCCTCCTGATGGCGATTCAATGGAGCCAACAATACCAAGGCGATCTATTACATTAATTAAAACAGATATAGATAAATTTCAAGATAGTGGTGTTTATTTAATTACATTTGATGGATATACATACATCAAAAGATTAGCAAGAGGGAAATCAGGTGTAATTAAAGTAATATCTGATAATAAATTATATTCAGATACAGATTTTGACATTAAACCTAATGAAATAGACCAGTTAGTTATCCATGGTAAGTTTTGGAAAGCTTTGCCCTTGGATTTTCTAGATATATAAATTTTAAAATGAATAATGAATATTGCATAAAAGCCGCTTTTAGCGGCTTTATATATTTAATTTTAAATACTTTGAACTACAGACCACCAAAAGGCTACACCGATGATCTCTATTTTATCAATTTTTACTAGCTCATCAGCATATGCTTTATCTTCTTGATTGTAACAACTAATTTTTAAGACATCGCTTGCGATTCTATATAATTTTCTGATTCTAACAAGGCTGCCCTGTTTAATCGCATAAATCCTTCCATCCTTAATAATTTTACTTGATGTATCTATAGCTACAATAGAGCCATCTTTTAAAACAGGCTCCATACTGCTGCCGGCAACTGTTATGCAAACTACGTTCTCTTTTTGGACGCCAAATTTTTTTAATAATTCTTTGGAACATGGCAATTTGAAATCAGATTGATTAAATTGATAACGGTAAATACCTGTTTTTGCGTCAAGTGCATAAGTGTCATGATACAAAGGTATCAGTACATAATGCCCAGAAAAGAGGGAATTTTCATCATACAAAAAGAAATCACCATATAATTCGATATTTGATTGATTATTAATTCCGTCGTTTGGATTATCGATAATTAATTCATTCCCAACTCCTGATACTAACCAATCTGGATTGATTTTTAATTTTTTCTGAATCAGCAGCAATCCTTGTTTTGAGATTCCTCTTTTTTCCCAGTTTACAATTGATTGCTGAACGACACCAAGAACATGAGCTAATTCACTTTGCTTGTGTATATTGTTATTTTTCGCCACGACTTTATACAATCTTGCTGCTGTTTCATGCATTTTCTTATTCATGTAGCTCTGTCAATAAATTAATTTAATATCTAATTGTTACATATTTTTTACATATCACTACCATTTTTATTTTTAAATTTAGTTTTCTAAACTTTTTATTGTTTAAAATCAGAATATAACGTCAATAATAGATAATTTGTTTATTTTTCTATACTCCAACCATTAAAACGATTTAATCAACTCAGTTGATTATTTTTATTCGTAGCATTATCCGCATCGACTCAAGGCAGCGGAATATAAAAGCCTGAGGCAAGTAGGAGCTTGCTGGCAAGCCGTTAAGCCTTCGCGGGCGGCCGAAACAAAATTGGTAAGTTCATGTAGGACTTACAAACAGAAAAGTCTAAAAATCCAAAGAACTTTATGAAAGGAGAACGACTTTAAATATTAATTTTTGATAGATTCATGAAACAACAAAAGTTAAATTAATATTAAATTTTCAAAGAAAGGAAACGTAATGAAAACTTACTATTTTTATAAATTATAAATTTAAATTCTTTTTCATACTTTAAGTTGATATACGGGCGAGCTAGTGAGTATGCCTGTTGGGAACATCGCCCGACCAGATTGCTAGTGCTGCAAGTTTCTAATTGACATTATGTTTTAATTTTTCCTAAAGAGGTGAACAAGATAACGCCTGATATAGAGGGATATTACAACGTCAGTAATTTAAGAAATGCGCGAACTATTATCAGAAAAGACTGGGAAGAGTTTGGCAGCTTAAATCAATCAGCATAACCAAAGATAAACAGAAATAATTTCTATATCTTTTTATCATTTTATTAATTCAGTTAATAAGTCCGGGGTATTAATCATGAGTAAATTTTCTAGTTATTATGATGATTTGGCTAATTTGATATCTAATGCTGATATTGTGGGAGTTGTAAATAGTTACGCAACGCCAATTGATGAGCAGTTTAAGCATATTAGCGAAGAGGACTTAGCGGATATTATATCGTGCTGCATTAACGTATCGGATAATTCCAACACGATACTAGAAGCATTAAGTATGCTACATATGGGATATGCTAATAAAGATGTGATTGCTTATTTAAAGCTTGAGGATTTTTTGGAGTTTGCAAGTAATATCACATCATTAATAGGCGGTGTTAATAATTGCTTAACACATATTATGTCTTTGGCGTGCCATCTGCAGAATGAAAGACAAGCCTCTGTATCTAATTAATTGATCTATGAATCAATCGAAATTTTAACAATTCAACTATGAGGTGAATAAAGCCAGCTAACCGCTGGCTTTTTAATTCTAACGAAAAGGAAGAAAACATGTAAATTAGATACCTAGGTTTAAAGTCTATTATTTAACCTTCATCGGGTGCTGTGTTAACATTTCATTACCCAGCAAAGGAATAAATAATGGACTTTAAAAACTTATATGCGCTTTTAAAAATAAAGCCGACAGCATCACAATCAGACATTGCCAAGGCAATGAGGCAAGCTGCGCAGCAACAGACAATCACTTTAGATGATTTAAAGCTGTGTAAACAATATCTTTTAAATGAAGAGGAACGCAATAAATATGACGAACGTTTATTTTCCGCATACCCGGAACTTTTAGCCCCTCCGCCTGAACCGAAATCCGAAAAAGCAGAAGAAGTTAAGCCATTAGAACCAGCAAAGACAAAGCAGGGCAATAAAAAGCTGTATCTGATTTTGGTTGTTGTAGCCGCTGCAATTGTGCTGATTGGTACTGTGGCTTATTTCAAACATTTTAAACCCATCGCAGAAGCAAAAGAGGCGGTTAGAGATTTATTGAAAGATCCTGATTCAGCCAAGTTTTATGATGTTAAAAAGGTTGTAAATACCCACAACAAAGAGATATATGTTTGCGGTGAAATGAATGCGAGAGCTCTTGCTGGAGGTTATGCTGGTAAAGAAAAATTTGTATATGAATTAAAATCTAAAAAAGCCACTGTAATCCCAGATAAAAGACCAGATAGTGTAATTGTTGAATATTATTATAGTACTTTATATAGAGTAGGCTGTTTAAATACTGATCCTGCAGAATTACTTAAGGCAATGGAAACTACAGGCGATTATGCAGGAAAGGTTTTATCTCTTATTGACAAAAGAAAAGTTTCTGAAAATAGTTTTGAAAGAGAAGAGCTAGCTAAATCTATAGCTAACTTATCCGCGAAGACAAAGGCAGAAGAGCAAAAGCTAACAATTTATACAAATAGTGATGACGATTGATTCAGTTATCACAGCATATGAATAAGTAACAAAGTAAGCAACACAAGCCAGCTAATAGCTGGCTTTTTTAATAGGTTAAAAAAATGAATAGGGTTATTAATAGTTGGAATGAAAATACAACAAACCCAGAACCTGTCGGATACCATGATTTGATAGCGTATGAGGAAGCCTCGCAAAGAGTAAGTGACGCAGCCAAAGAAAAGAAATAAGAAATACTGGAAAAGCTTGGAGACGATGAACTAGTATATATCGCTGGAGAAGCTACAAAATATTCTGATGAAGCGGACAGACTTATAAATGGAATAGTTAAGGCACTTGTATTGGGCTGCCATAAAGATATGACAGTAAGACAGCTATTAAGCCATCTGTCATTAGAGGCAGAAAAAATAGTAACTGATTATATTTTAATGCATGCTTATTAAATCAAAAGCCAGCCAAAACGCTGGCTTTAATTTTGAACTCAGGCTAATCAATCCAAGCACATTTAAACAAGTGCGCTTGTGTGGATTAGTAGACATATTTAACATTATTTAACATTTTCTGTGTGCTGTGTTAACATTTTGAAATGTATCAAGGGGAACATAATGGACATTAAAAATTTATATGCACTTTTAAATATAAAGCCGACAGCATCACGCTCAGACATTGCCAAGGCAATGAAGCAAGCAGCGCAGCAACAGACAATTACTTTAGAGGATTTAAAACTATGCAAACTAAATCTTTTAGATGTAGAGGCGCGCAAACAATACAATGCTCGTTTATTTGCAGAATATCCAGAACTTTTAACCCCTCCGCCTGAGCCTGAATCAGTAGAAAAAGCAAAACCACAGCCACCAGCAAAGACAAAACAGGGTAATAAAAAACTGTATCTGATTTTGGTTGTTGTAATTGCACTGATTACCGGTACAGCAGTTTACTTCATGCACTCTAAACTCATCGCGGAAGCAAAAGAGGCGGTTAGAAATACATTGAAAAATCTTGATTCAGCTGAGTTTTATCATGTTGAAATGTCTGTAAATACCCACTACAAAGAACATCTATATGTTTGCGGTGAAGTGGAAGGGAAAACTCTTGATGGTGGTTATACCGGTATAAAAAAATTTGTATATAGATTAAAATCTAAAAAAGCCATTGTAATTTCAAATAAAAGATCAAATGATATAATGCTTGAATATGCTGATAGTTTTACATATAGAGTAGGCTGTTTAAATGCTGATCCTGCCGAGTTGATTAAGGTAGTGAAAACTACAGACACTTATTTAGAAGAGCTTAGATCACTTACTTGGGGACCTGCTCCTAAAAATAATTTTGAAAGAGAAGAGCTAACTAGAGCTATAAATAACGTAATCGCGAAAATAAAGGCAGATCGGAAAAAGATAACAATTTATGCAGATAGTGATGACGATTGATTTAGTTATCACAACATATGAATAAGTAATAAAGTAAGCAACATAAGCCAGCTAAATAGCTGGCTTTTTTATTAGCTATAGAGGTGATATTCCAACACGATAAATTAACCCATGTAACAGCAACAACGAGGGAATTGTACATGATTAAAATTCTATAACTGGATTTATTGCAGTTTTTTTAATGTCTGCTGCTCTTTCAGTGTCCCCTGCTTTGTCTGATAAGGAGCAATTAGATATGCAGCGCAGTTATACAGCAAGACAAATGCAGCAGAAAGAATACCAGGCAGATCTGGAAGTAAAACGGTTAGCTGATACATATGCGCGCATGAGTGATAGCGAACGCATGAAAGGTGATGCAGAGCTTAAATGATTTTAGGTGATGATTGTTGACATTCCCGCCCAGCTAAATAGCTGGTTTTTTATGAGACGCGCTTAGAAAATGACTGGATCACAGGTGAATGTGATATTTATGACCCTAAAGAACGTTTTATTATTGATACAAAATGTTCTTGGGATATAGGCACTCACCCGTTTTTTATTGAAGAGGCGCAAAAAAAGGCAGAAAAAGCAGGATATATCTATCAGATGCAGGGTTATATGTGGCTATTTGATTGTGATAAAGCTGATATAGATTTTTGGCTATTCCCCTGCCCTGAAAATCTGCTGGGTACTTACGATAATCCGGCCATGTTGATTGATGCGGTTGAAGATATTCCTATCGCTAAGAGGTTAACAACGGTTACGGTAACAAGAGATGAAAAAATAATCGAAAAGATTAAAGAAAAAGTAGAAATTTGCCAGGAATATTATGACTTGCTGCTAAAACAGGTCGCATAAAAGGATTTCATTATGTCTGTTAATAAAGTAATTCTAATTGGTCGCCTTGGGCGCGACCCTGAAACACGATATATGCCCAATGGCGACGCCATAACGAATTTCTCGCTAGCAACTGATGAACAGTGGCGTGACCGTAATGGAGAACGCCAGACTCGTACAGAGTGGCATAACGTATCCCTGTACGGCAAACTAGGAGAAATAGCTAACCAGTACCTGAGAAAAGGTAGCCAAGTGTTTGTTGAGGGCAAAATTCAGAGCCGTAAATATACCGATAAAGATGGTATCGAACGCATGGCATACAATATTATCGGCAATGAGATGAAAATGCCGAGCAATCGTAATGATGGTTCTGATTCTGGCAATAATAACGCTGCACCACTTACATCATCGAACCCACCACCAGCACCACATCGGCAACCGCCTCAACATGAATCTACAACCGCGCCAATAGATGATATTGATGACGATATTCCGTTTTGATTGAAAAAAATTAAATTGATCAAAATCAAAAATATTAAACCTTTTAAATATTGAAATATTTAAAGGTTTTTTTATATACTCAAAGAAATGTAAATGTAATATTATAAATATATAAATTTTCTTATTGTGGAAAGAAAATAACTATGAAAAAAATCCTTTTTTTATTATTGCTTCCAATTACCTGTTTCGCACAAAGTGAAATAAGTAATTTTTGGGAATATGGCAATGGCACTCGGGCAATTAGTATTAGTTCCGTTATAAATGATAAAGTTGATTCATATATGATATATAAAGATGTAAAACAGGATTCAGATAGTTTTAGATTTCGTTATAGTCCAATTTTATATCTTAAGGCTGATGGTACTTACTTTTCAACGACCACTTCTGAATGTGGTAACGATTGTTTTTATTATTCGGACGGTATCTTTAAAAAAATTGATGAAACACATATACAATTACAAATTGAAGAATCCGGGCAATCGGATTTGTGTCCGGGTGGGAAAAAAGTCAATAGAAAACGACGAGATTTGGGTATTTTTGAAATTAAAACTGATGAAGATGATAGTATAGTAATGAAAAGACAACCCTCATTAATAATGAGGATCGAGCTGGACGAGGTGCTCAGAGCTATAACATCATCAATGAAAGCGGCTTTTACTGACTTATATTACATAGTCACAAAACTGAGGCTAAACAGTTTAAGAAATGGGTAACTAGTGAAGTCCTGCCCTCTATCCGTAAAACAGGCGGCTACTCTCTAACATTAAATAAGCAGCAGCAATATTTGATTAAAGAGGCTGTACTTAATAATGAATGCTGCCCAAACAGGCAAAACATATCAGTCTGTGTATAGAAGTCTCTATACCAAGTTTAAAGTACCCAGATACCAAGACATTCTTGCTAAGAATTTTGATGAGGCACTTTCATTTTTAGGTGGCTCAGTTAAGCCAATCAATAATCAGTCTGCATTATCTAATATGAATCAGGACGGACGCCGGCTGGTAATTGTCGAAAATTACAAAGTTACATATGCAGAGAATATCAACGGTTATAACCGTATCAAGGCCGATGTGTTTAGAAAGCTGCTGAAACAGACAAAGCAGCAGGCAGAGTATCTGGCAGAACTGGCAAGCCGCATGAAGGTAATATCAGGAGACTGCAACAGCTCAAGGTTAGATTACCCGATTGAGGAGCTACATCCTAAAATTATTATTTGATTCTGTAACAAAAATAAGCCAGCTAATTGCTGGCTTTTATTTTGGAGAAATTTATTTGTTGTTCTATAAAACAATATAGTTGAATTATCGAACCGATATAGCTGAATTATCGAACAGGTATAGCTGGATTATTGAACAAATGTCAAACTTGATAAGGAGGCACAAAAGGGACACATTTTACTGCATTTTGAAAATATCCCTATGACAGTTTTTGGCCTCACTTTAAAATAGCTACGTTGTAACCAAAATACAAAATAAGTAATCAATATTAAATTTTTTAATATGATAAGCCGCTTTTAAGCGACTTTTTAATGGGGATTACCATGATTGGCAATTATTTAAAGGAACCAGATAAATATTTATATGGAATTTTTGTAAGTGGAGATCCTGGAAATAATAAAAATTACGTGCATTGCTCTATAGAAGAAGCCATCTTTTTTGTTTTTTTGTTCGAGATATTTTAATTTATCATACACATGAAAATATAACAGTTTATATTTATCGGAGAGAGCAAATTGTACCTAGTGAATGTAACGGACAGCGAATACGGCAGGCTGCTGGGACTGACGACAAAAAACAAGCGAATGAATTAGCAGCTAAACATTATTATGAAATGTTTGAGGTGCAAAAGCTTGGTTATAGCCGTGAATACACATGGCGCGAATGTGTTGTTGAATGATTAAAAGAAAACCCGCATAAACAGGAGGATAAAACCACATTATCATATTTACGCTGGCTGGATCATTTTCTTGGTATGCTCACGGTTAATCAGATTGAGCGTGTAAATATTCGCGAAATACGCGACGCTAAGCTGAATCAAGGACGTAAACCAAGGACAGTAAATGCGTATTTAAATCAAGTTAAAACTGTTTTATTAGCTGCTAATAAATGGGGATGGCTGCCTAAAGTACCAGATATTGAGATGCTCAAGGAGCCAGAACCAAGGGAGCGATGGCTTACCGCTATGGAAAAAGAAAGATTGTTCAAGGAGCTGCCAGAGCATTTAAAACCAATTGTAACTTTTGCACTGGCGACAGGTTTTAAAAGGGCGAATGTTGCAGGCTTGAAATGGTCGCAAATTGATTTATCGCGAAGGATCGCATGGATTTTTGCTACTCAGGCAAAATCATCAAAGCCCATAGGAATTCAGCTAAATGATGAAGCCATGAGCGCAATTTTAAGCCAGCGAGGTAAGCATAAAACGAATGTCTTTACTTACAACGGTAAGCCAATTAAAAACCCTGCCGGCACCGCATGGAAAAAAGCATTAAAGCGAACCAAGATTGAAAATTATAGATTTCATGATAACCGGCATACGTGGGCAACTAATCACGCAGTACAAGGGACACCCACGCGGCAACTAACTGAGTTAGACGGCTGGTCTGGTGAAAAGATGGTAAAAAGATATGCGCGCATGAATGTATGATTGAGTTGACAAATAAAGTGCTGGAAACAGACCTGTAACTGAGCAAATCCCTAACAATCGTAAGAAAGAAAGTGCCATGACCCGCGCAAAACCCGCACAAAGATTTAGTAAATACAAAAATAGACGCTGGCGAGCGTCTAATTGTATTTACTAAACAATATGTTAACTGGTGGAGGTAAGCGGGATCGAACCGCTGACCTCTTGCATGCCATGCAAGCGCTCTACCAACTGAGCTATACCCCCACTGTGTGCAGCGAGTTACTGCTGAATAGGTTGCGCATTTTACCTGAACTACCGAATTTTGCAAGACCTGATTCAATCTTTGCTGAGAATGAGAGAAAATATGGTTTTCAACTGGTATGATTTTTGAATATAACACTTATCCCATAATAAACATGGATTGATAAAGTAGTCGCATCTGATAATTAAATTTATACTTACATGCTAACCCAGATTTTTTGTTCTCAAACAGGAAAGCGTTTATGCAGCGCAAAAAAAGACAGACTATACTTTTAATATTAACAGGCTTACTGGTATTTGCGCTGATGTGGGCAACACTTTTATTTCTGCCTAAAAGCAATACAGGCTATAGGTTAAAAGTACCGGCTGGCTACGGCATTAGCGGAGTAAGTCGTAATTTATCTGCTAATGATGTGATTTATAGCCGCTGGGTTTTTGTCGGTACTGCTTATATGCTGGGTATGGGAGATAAAATCAATCGGGGTAATTATCGCATTCCCCATTCAGCTTCCAGCTGGCAAATTTTACAAAGGCTGCGCAACGGTAAACCAGATAGTATTACGGTGCAGATTATTGAAGGCAGTACATTTGCGCAAATGCGCAGGTTAATTGATAACACACCGGATATTGAGCATATTACGAAAGACTGGCCGGACAGCAAATTGCTACAGCAGCTAAATGCTGAAAGTAATTACACTCAGGCGGAGGGGCTGTTTTTTCCGGCTACTTATGATATTAGTTCAGACAGTAGTGATTTATCTCTTTATCAGCAGGCATTTAATACGATGCAGCGACATTTACAGGCTGCATGGGAAGAGCGTCGCAGTGATTTACCCTATCAGTCTGCCTATGATTTACTAATTATGGCCAGCCTGATTGAAAAAGAAACCGGTCATGCTGAAGACAGAAACAATGTAGCAGCTGTATTTGTTAACCGGCTCAATCAGCACATGAGATTACAAACAGATCCTACTGTCATTTATGGTATGGGTTCCCGTTATAAAGGCAAGATTGGAAAAGCGGATTTACGCCGTGATACACCATACAATACTTATACTCGTTCCGGTCTGCCGCCTACTCCTATTGCTTTGCCGGGTAAAGCAGCGCTCGAAGCAGCGGCACATCCGGCCAGTAACAATTATCTTTACTTTGTAGCGCGAAATGATGGTACAGGACGCAGCCAGTTCAGCCATAATCTGAATGAACACAATGCTGCTGTTCGCCAATATATCCTGAAAAAGCATTAACCGGGTTTACTATAGATGAAAGCAAAATTTATTACTCTGGATGGAATTGACGGTGCCGGTAAATCAACTAACCTCAATACCATACGTAGCTGGTTTGAAAAACACCAGCTGCCGGTACTCTTTACCCGTGAACCCGGCGGTACGCCCATTGGTGAGGCATTACGCGAATTATTATTAAACCCGGCTACTCATGCTAATGCCCGTACTGAAACTCTGATGATATTTGCTGCACGCCAGCAGCATCTGGATGAGGTTATTAAACCGGCACTGGAAAAAGGCATACATGTAGTCAGTGATCGTTTTACCGATGCTACATTCGCCTATCAGGGAGGTGGCCGTGGTTTACCGCTGACAGATATCACTATTCTGGAAAACTGGGTGCAACAAGGTTTTCAGCCCGATTTAACTTTATTACTAGATGTACCTCTTACAGTTGCACAGCAACGTCTCAGCCAGAATAGCCATCCTGACCGCTTTGAACAACTCGATGCTGCGTTTTTTGAGCATACTCGCGCTGTCTATCTGGAACGAGCTGCGGCCACACCCCAACGCTATTCTATTATTGATAGCAGTTTGAATCTTCAGGATGTGGCACAGCAAATTAACCACGGGTTAGCACAGTTGTTTGGATTAGATTCATGATTTATCCCTGGCTTGAACCAGTATGGCAACAGATAGCCCGACACTGGCAGCAACAACCGCATGCATGGCTGCTTTATGGTCATCCGGGAATTGGTAAACGGGAATTCGCTGAATATCTGGCACAAGCATTATTATGCGAGTCTCCGGGTACTAACCATCAGCCGTGTGGTGAGTGTACATCCTGTCATTTATACAGTCAGCACAGCCATCCCGATTTTCTGCTGGTTACCCCCGAAGAAACTGATGGCGAAGGCGGAGAGCGTAAACAGCCACTGATTAAGGTGGAAACTATACGTAATGTTCTGGATTTTGCCCATCTGAGTGCTCATCGTGGCGGCAAACGTGTAGCTCTGATTTATCCGGCAGAAAATATGAACCTGCAAGCAGCCAACGCCCTGCTGAAAATTCTGGAAGAGCCGCCGCAAGGTATGGTATTTATTCTGGTAAGCCATCAGAAAGACCGTCTGTTACCAACAATTAAAAGCCGCTGCCGGCAAGTGGTGTTGACCATACCGGCGCCTGCACAGGCACTGGCTTATGCACAGCAGCAACACGGAGATAATGCAGCTGAACTGCTAGCCTTTCACGGCGGAGCCCCCTTGTTTAATGAAAACGACAGCCATACCCGGCTTCGTAACGAATTAATCGCCTTGCTGGTTAAGCCGCGTCTGATTGCTTTATTGGATTATGCCGCTACTTTTGATAAACACAAACTGGCACTGGCTACTTTTCTCGACTGGCTGGCTAAATGGTTACTTGATCTGTCACTAGCCCAGCAAAATATGCAACCCATGTATTACCCTGCATGGAGTAAAGCGTTAAATGAGATTAGCCGGCAAGCAGATACATTATCGTTGTTTGCCTTAATTGATAAAGTAAACAAACTTACCCCTTACGGTAAACATACACTCAATGTTAAAATGCAGCTGGAAGATTTATTAATTGAATATCTGAATATTTGGCAGCAAAAAAACACAAAATCTTAAAGGAAATCTATGGCTGAAGCTCCTGTTAATCTGCCGGGCAAAATGCTCAATTTAACGATACCCGACAAACCGGAACTGTATCGCAGTTACATGGCTTTTCTGCAGCATGGCGGTCTGTTTGCCCCTACCACTGATACATTTAATATGGGTGAAGAAGTATTACTGGTCGTTAACTTGCCAGAATTCAACGAAGCCAAATATTTGCGTACCACAGTAGTATGGATCAACACTGCTACCACTTCCACCGGGCAGCCACAGGGAATCGGGCTGGCATTTGGTAAAGATGAAGATAGCATTGCAGTAAAGCAGTCAATTGAAGATATTTTGCCCGGAATACTGTTAAGCGAACGCCCTACCTATACTTTGTAATCATGCTTATCGATTCACACTGTCATTTAAATATGCCTGATCTGGCAGCCAGATTGCCGCAAATACTGGACAATATGGTTCAGGCAGACATAGGTCAGGCTATTGCTATTAGTGTAGACCGTACCAGCGCTGCTGAAGTACTGGCGCTGGCAGAACAGCATACCAATCTGTTTGCCAGTGTTGGTGTTCATCCTGAAGATCAGAATTCAGTAGAAATGAGCGTGGATGAATTGGTTGCTGCTGCCCGACATCCAAAAGTAGTAGGTATTGGAGAAACCGGACTCGATTATCATTGGTGTAGCGGAGATTTGGCATGGCAGCATCAACGTTTCAGTACACATATTCAGGCATCAAATCAGACCGGCTTACCTCTGATTATCCATACACGAGAAGCTGCCAGCGATACATTGCGCCTATTGCATGAAAATCAAGCACAACAAGGTGTGATTCACTGTTTTACAGAAGATACTGCATTTGCCAAAGCTGTACTGGATTTAGGTTTTTATATTTCCTTTTCCGGAATTGTAACCTTTAAAAATGCCATACAGATACAGGAAGCCTGTCGCTATGTTCCGTTAGACCGGATACTAGTGGAAACTGATGCTCCCTATCTGGCACCTGTGCCTAAACGCGGTAAACAAAATGAACCGGCTTACGTGCGTTATACTGCCGAATTTGTAGCACAACTGCGCGGAGACAGCATCACCAGCATTGAAGAAGCTACAACGGCTAATACTTATCGGCTTTTTAATAAAATTCCGCCAGTCCGCAATTAGCCATGACACAGATTACCGTTACTGTACTTGGCTGTGGTAGCTCATCCGGTACACCGGTTATTGGGTGTGACTGTTCTGCATGTAGCAGCACAGATCCCAAAAATCGGCGTACTCGTTGCAGTGCGCATGTACAGATTGGTGAACAATACTGGCAAATTGATACTGGTGCTGATTTTTATCATCAGGCCTTACAACATAAGCTGCAGCGTATCGATGGGGTGCTTTATACTCATCCGCATGCAGACCACCTTAACGGCATTGATGATTTGCGTGCATTCTGCTACAGACAACGTGCAGCTATTCCTGTTTACGGACACCATGACACCTTGTCCAATATTCAGAACCGTTTCGATTATGCCTTTCTGGAGCAGAATAACCATTGGAACCGGCCGGTATTACGTGCATATGAACTGCCATTGAATCAAGGTAAGAATAGCGTTCTGACTATTGAAGGTGTACCTGTATGGCACTTTGGTGTCCCGCATGGTAGTTGGACAACCAGTGCCTTTCGTATTGGCAACATCGCCTGGTTTACCGATCTTAACCATATAGATGAATCTATATTTCCGTACTTAAACGGGCTGGATTATCTCTTTCTCGATTGCCTGATGGATACCCCATATCCAAGTCATCTGAGTACCGAACAAGCTTTTACTTATGCTAAGCGTATCAATGCCAGACAAACTTACTTTATTCATATGACTCATAGTCAGGAATATCACGCACTCAAACATCGCTGCCCCAAAAACTGCGCACCGGCTTATGATGGTTTAATTGTAAGCAGCTATTATTAATATACTTTTATCATAAATATCTTAACATTACTAATAATAAATTTTTACTATATTTTAATTATAAAAATCATCAATTTAAATTTTGAAAAATAAATCAAAATTACAATTCTGCTTGCTCATCATAATCATCCAATACCCCATCATTCATTCTGTCTAAATGCTTTTGTTTACTTAGTTCTTTCAGTTTACTATAAGAAATATAACTACAAATTTCAGATAAAGGGGCTTTCTCTAAAAGAGAAAAAACCGGTCTGAGTATTTCCTGAAAAACTTTTTCCTGTCTGTAATCGGGTGCAACAATATGTAATTTAATATTCATATTCGGTTGCAGTGCAAGTAAATCGGCCATTCTTAATAAACCCGAATAAACTGAAGTCGTATGCTCTACTTCGAATGCCCGAACAATTGAACGCCCTTTTAACCAAATAACATCTATTTGCTCAATCGTACTTATTGTCGCTTCATCATAATTAAGCGGTAATCTGTCCAATAAAGCTTCGGTACCTTTGTTCCATTCTTTTAAGACTCTGCTGCGATCAGCCTTAGGTAACCAAATTCGATGTCCCATACAAGCTCCTATCTGAGCCAGTAATGCCTGCATTTTAATTGATTCACGAACATCATTATTTTGACTGCCTTCATTATCATCTATAGATTCATCATTTTCAGGCACAGAAACCTGAACGACCTTATCTACACGATTCACAGTATGTTTTTTTAAGTTTTTCAACTCTTTTTCATCTAAAGGATAAGGAAAAGGATTATTAGCCTGCATCGATAGCATCTCTGCCAATAACTCTCCGTCTTTATCATTAAGTTTATTTAAACTGTTTCGCAGAATACCGGTCCAGATACTACTATTTTTAGGATATGACTGAGTAAAAGAAAGATGCTGCCAGATTTTATCGTCACGAATTGGGATTGAATCAGGTAAGGATAACCATACTTTTGGTCGTACATGAAAACACAAAACATGCTGATCGTCTGTTTCTACAAAATCAGGTTTAATAGCCCTAAACGGTTCGTTATCTAGTATTTCAAGTAAACCACACCAGCGAGAGATGCGGGTAACATAACAAACTAAAATATCTCCGGCTTTAACCCGTTTCGCAACCTCTTTATGTCGTTCATAAAAACCATCAATCGTTCGATCTGATTGAGTAAAAGCCTGATATGTTTCCGGAGTAAAAATTTCGGTGTAGTAAGCCATAGACCGCATCCTGTCCACATTTAATTATGATAACTATTATTGTCTATATCAGAATCACAAAAATTAATGACAGCTCTGAATAAAACTAAGTAAAACAATTATTTTTAATAATTACTGATTCAGATACAGAGTTATACACAATTTACTAAAATAAATTTCTCTATTAACTATATTATCCAAAAATAAAAAATATTTATACAAAAAATTATTAAAAAATTAACAATAGCATTAGTTCATTTTAATCATTATCCGGATAAATATAAGATTGTATTAACTTAAATAATGTGTTGTTTGTTCTAATATCTGCTGTAATGTTTCTGCGCTCAACCCTAATGCACGTATACATAAAGCACAATCGGCCGCCTGAGTAATCCCCCACAGATATTGATTATTTTCTAACGGCCAGTCTGGCTGTAGTGCAGAATAGATTTCGTTAACCAGTTGCCGGATTTCGTTTTTGCTGGCAGCGGTATTGACATAGTAAAGACAAGCCTGATGGGTATATTGCTCCATCTGTCCCAGTACATTCAATGGCTGCTGATGCGGCTGCCAGTATATATTGTCATTAAGCAATGTCTGCTGCCGGTAATCAATATTAATGCGTGAAGACAGATAACGAAAATCCCAGCTTTCCTGATTAAGCACGCGACCGCAGGCTATGATTTCACCTAGAATGAGCTGACAGTTATCTGACAGAATAATGTGCATGGTTTGTGTTAAAGCTGCATCACGATGCAATACCAAAGGATGAGGCAGATAGCATAGCCGGCTGTGTTCATGCAAGCAGATACGGGTATGCTGCTGTGCTTCCGTAGCAGCCGGCATGGATTGCACACGGGTAAATGCCTGAGTAAACAAATACAATTGGGTTTGCTCAGCCAGTTCTATGCCAATATCGATACTATCCCCTGCCAGTAATCCCGGTGATGAACTCATCTGTATCGCCGGCAAAGCCTGCGACCATACCGGTGATATCATTTGCGGTAAAGGCAGAATTTTCAGCGGTGGTGTATAAAAGCAACTGGCAAAGGTAGTCTGTCCGTGCCGGTTTAGCTGAGTAGATAGATGTAAGCGGCTGTGCATTAACGTATCAGACCGGCTGGTTCGTCTGTGTTCTCAAGTAAGGCGTATTTTTTAATCCATTTGATTACAGTGTTAATACCTTCCTCTGCCATCAGATTGGTAAATACAAATGGCTGCCCTTTTCGCATACGCTGTGCATCATGCTGCATCACTTCAAGGCTGGCACCTACATACGGCGCTAAATCAGTTTTATTGATAACCAGCAAATCAGAACGGGTAATACCCGGTCCGCCTTTGCGCGGAATTTTTTCTCCCTGCGCCACATCAATAACAAACAGCGTAACATCAGCCAGATCAGGGCTGAAAGTAGCTGAAAGATTATCACCACCACTTTCGATAAATACTATCTGAATATCTGGAAAGCGTGCTGTCATTTCATCTACTGCTTCCAGATTCATACTGGCATCTTCACGAATGGCAGTATGCGGACAGCCACCGGTTTCTACGCCCATAATTCGTTCTGGTGGCAACAGGCTGTTTTTGGTCAGAAATTCAGCATCTTCCTGCGTATAGATATCATTGGTAATCACCGCAATACTATATTCCTGAACCATATGACGGGTAAGTTTTTCAATCAGTGCAGTTTTACCGGAACCTACCGGACCGGCAACGCCGATTTTAATGTATTCACGCATGGTGTTCCTTCTGCACCATTCCGTTTACTCGGTCTGATACAGTATTTCACGACTAACTCAGCTGCTTCTATTCAGACAGAACAGCTTGTTTATTAAACAATCAGTTCAGAAGCCATTTCTGTCTGAACTGATTTTATCCGGGTATTGTTATCAGCCTGCAAACAGCATACCGAAACCAATCAGACCAATCACGCTGCCGGTAAACCGCAACACCCACTGATGTTTACTCATTACTGTACCCAGTGCAAATCCGATGGCATGCAAAGCCGCCGTTGCAATAATGAAGCCACAGGCATAACTGAATGCACCATGTGAGCCCATTTCGGCACCATGTGCAATACCATGAAACAAAGCAAACAGGCCAACCAGCAGCATAGCGGCACCAGCCGGTACTTTTTTCAGCCAGGCCGCAGCCAGCCCCAATACCAGTACGGAAACGGCAATCCCCTGCTCCAGCATTGGTATTCGGATATCCTGTGCTCCCATCACAAATCCGGCAGTCATCACACTGACAAAAGTAACGGGAATCAGCCAGCGTGCTTTACCCTGAAAAGTTGCCGCCCATAAACCCACTGCTACCATAGCCAGCAGATGATCCCAGCCACTGAGCGGATGCTGAACACCTGCCATCCAGCCTTCCGTAAGGTGTCCGGGATGGGCAAAGGCAAATACCGGGGTTAATAATAATAAAGCAAATATTTTTTTCATATTTTCCTCCAGTGTTGAGACATTAACTCATATACAAACGGCTATACAAACGTTCGTGCTGCATTGCCCGAATGTCCGTTGCCAGTGTTGTAGCGCCAAGTTGCTGTTGTTGCGGTTGCATACTTGCAATAACTATATGAGCTATTACTGCATGCAATTCAATTAACATTTCCTGTCCGGCCATCTGGCTCAGCGGTATCAGCTTAACCCCGTTGGTAATTAAACCTATTACGGCATTGTAATAAAATGCCTGCAATGCTGCCGCTTTATCCAGTTGCAGAGACGCAGCAAGTAATCCAAATACCAGCGGGTAAAACCCGCGTACCTGTTGTGCTGCTAAAGCAGCCTGATAGGAAGCCACTATTGCTGAGCTGGTATGTGGTACAAAAATTTTCAGCAGGCGTGTGCCAAGCTTATAACTGCTTTCCCGTAATTCACGTGCGATTTTTGTCGCCCCTATCTGCCTGTCCAGAGATATCAGGACATTCAGATTATGTTCAGTAGCGGCAGTATAAGCCAGAGACATGTAAGCACCATCATTATGTAACCAGTTTTGCTTTAGCTGTGTTTCAGCAAATGCTTTCAGTGTAACAGCATCATAAATAATGCCCTGCTGAACAAAAGTCTCCAGCCCTCCGGAATGGTTAAAACCACCGATTGGCAGCGTCGGGTCGGCCAGTTGCAGCAATAATCCTGCACGTGTCAGTGTTTCAATATCAATTTTTCGGTCTGAGCCGGACATATAGTGCAATTCATTAATGATGGTGATGACCGGTTATATCATGGCTATGGCTGTGTCCTGCGCCGATACCCGGCGCTGAATTAGCCCGCAACTGTTCACTTAATCTTCGTTGCTGACGTGTCGGTGCAAATCCGGCAGCCTGCAGCCACTCAAATAAAGGTTTATCAAACGGCAACAGTAATTCATTACCATCCAGAAACAATGGTGTGTGTTTATTGCCGATTTCATAGCAGGCACGTGCCATTTCCGGCAAAGTTTGCGGAGCAAGTACCATGACTTCACTTGGCTCGATTTGCACTGCAATGACCAGCTGTTTATCCAGATAAACCACATCATCATGATGCAGTCGCTGCCCCTCTTTCAGCAGGCGAAAAGCAATTTCGCACCCGCTGGCAGTTGTAGTACGGATAATGCGCCGGTCTGCTTCAAACCATTGCAGGCAGACAGTATCCAGCATCTGAGTAGTAATCTGCTTTTCCTGTTTAAGAGTTTGCAGATTGCCGATAATGGTTTGGACAATTAGATTCATTTGTGGTTTTATAAAAAATATTATTGCATATTAAAACAGAAAATATCGCTGCGCCAAAGCCACTTTATTTACTGGTTTACAGGTAATATGTTCGCCATTCACTTGCACTTCATAAGTTTCCGGATTTACGTTGATTTCCGGCATAGCATTATTGTGAATCAGGTCTTTTTTACCGATTGCACGGCAATTATGTACAGGCAGAGTCTGTTTAGATAAACCGTATTTTTTGCGAATATCATTATCCAACCCTGCCTGAGAGACAAATAACACGGCAGTATCCTGAACAGCACGCCCCAGCGCGCCAAACATCGGCCGGTAAATAACTGGCTGCGGTGTCGGAATGGAGGCATTTGGATCACCCATACGTGCATAACTAATGCTGCCGCCCTTGATAATAATTTCCGGCTTAACACCAAAAAATGCTGGTTTCCACAGAACCAAATCGGCAATTTTACCTGTTTCAATTGAGCCGACATAGTCACTGATGCCCTGAGCAATAGCCGGATTAATGGTGTATTTCGCCAGATATCGCTTAATACGGAAATTGTCATTCGCACCTGTTTCTTCGGCCAGACGTCCGCGCTGCTGTTTCATTTTATCGGCAGTTTGCCATGTTCGCAGAATGACTTCTGCCACTCTGCCCATAGCCTGCGAATCTGAACTCATAATCGAAAATACACCCATATCATGCAAAATATCTTCGGCAGCAATGGTTTCGGGACGAATACGTGAATCAGCGAACGCCACATCTTCTGCTACACTTTTATCCAGATGATGGCACACCATCAGCATATCTAGATGTTCGTCTATGGTATTAACTGTAAACGGACGGGTAGGATTGGTGGAAGCCGGTAATACATTCGGATACATCGCAGCCTTAATAATATCCGGAGCATGTCCGCCGCCTGCACCTTCGGTATGAAAGGTATGGATTACACGGCCATTAATTGCCCGCATGGTATCTTCAAGAAAACCGCCTTCATTCAGCGTATCAGTATGAATTGCCACCTGTACGTCCATCTCATCTGCCACCCGTAATGATGCATCGATGACAGCGGCTGTAGCACCCCAGTCTTCATGGATTTTTAACCCCAGTGCTCCGGCATTTATCTGTTCACGCAGCGGCTCCAGAGTGCCACAGTTACCTTTACCGAAAAAACCAAGGTTAACCGGCGCTTGTTCAGCAGCCTGTAACATTTTCTGAATATGCCATGCGCCCGGTGTGACTGTGGTGGCATTGGTACCATCAGCCGGACCGGTACCACCGCCAATCATGGTAGTAATACCCGATTCGATGGCATGAGTAATCTGTTGAGGAGAAATAAAGTGAATATGGGTATCAATCCCGCCTGCGGTCGCGATCAGGTTGGCGCCATTATGCACTTCGGTAGCAGCACCAATAATCATCCTGGGGTGCACTCCATCCATTGTATCCGGATTACCTGACTGACCTACAGCAACAATTTTGCCGTCACGAATACCAATATCAGCTTTTACAATGCCCCAATAGTCCAGTATCAGTACATTAGTGATAACCATATCAAGCACATTTTCATTACTGCGCGTTGCTGTAGCAGACTGTGCCATTCCGTCCCGGATGGATTTACCACCACCGAATTTTCCTTCGTCACCATATGTAAGCAAATCACGCTCTACTTCTACAAATAATTCGGTATCACCCAAACGTACTTTATCGCCTACTGTTGGTCCGTAAGTAGCAACATATTGCCGGCGGGAAATTTTCAGGCTCATAGCTGGTTTCTCTGTCTAAATAATTTGTATCGATTTTCGGTAAGTTATTTTTGCTATTAATCAGAATATATATCAATCTGTTATTGCTCAGACGGATAAATTATTCACTGTTTACGCTGCCATTTATGGCATTATGAAAACCAAATATTTTTTTGTACCCGCCAAATTCCGTCAGTTCAACCGTTTTCGATTCTCCGGGTTCAAACCGGACTGCGTTACCGGAAGGAACATTCAGACGCATGCCGCGTGTCTGTTCCCGCTCAAACTCAAGTGCCGGATTGGTTTCATAAAAATGATAGTGGGAACCCACTTGTATCGGACGGTCACCACGATTAATGACAACAATGGTCATTGTACGGCGGTTCTGATTGGCCATAATGTCATCTGCGGCCAGAATATATTCTCCCGGAATCATGCTGTTTCTCCTGAATTTGTTTTGAGCAGATATTATTTGCTGTTTAATAATAATTCGCCTGCAGCTAATCTCAGAATAACTGACGTTTATTTCAGCGGATAGGCTGATGTACGGTAACCAGCTTTGTCCCGTCCGGAAAAGTAGCTTCAATCTGGACTTCATCTACCATATCGGCAACACCTTCCATAACATCAGCAGTGGTGAGCAGTGTTGCTCCGTACTGCATAAGTTCGGCCACGCTCATACCGTCCCGTGCAGCTTCTTGTAGCTGGCTGCTGATATAAGCTATCGCTTCCGGATAGTTTAGTTTTACTCCCCGCGCCCGGCGTTTGGCCGCAAGTTCTCCTGCCAGAAACAGCATCAGTTTTTCCTGTTCACGACTGGTTAAGTGCATAGTTTCTCTCTGTAAATTATTGGATTGATGAATTAATTTTATATGACTTTATTATATATCTTAGATAGATTTATCTATCTTTGTAATATTGATAAATTTTATAAATGATCAGACTTAGAAAAATAATTAAAAATATTCTTCCTAAGATGGAGCCAGTTTTATAGGTGGTACTATTTTCATCCACATTCGCAAAAGCATTTGTTATAGGAATAGTAAATATGGCACTTGACCATAAAAAATGTTTTATGTATTTCATAATCTGATTAAATTTGAGTTAAAAAATTAGCTTTCAAAATGCTTATTTAAACTTAAATTTATTAAACAAATGTTATAAAAACATAATAAACTTAAATAAAACAGTTTGTACAGTTAAATCGTAAATCCTTATATAAAATTGCCTGTTCTGATTACTTATACCGTAACAGAAGCAGGCATTTTAAAATATTTAATTTTTAAGTCTTTTAACTTGCTTTACACTGATTAAATCACCCCCTGAGCTTTAATCCGCGGCTGACTATCCAGCTTATTCAAAGCAGACAAATAAGCTTTGGCACTGGCGACGAGAATATCGGTATCAGCTCCCTGGCCATTAACTATATAGCCTTCGCGTGATAAACGCACGGTTACTTCACCTTGACTTTCAGGGCCAGCAGTAATCGCATTTACCGAATAAAGCTGTAAATCGGCAGAACTGTTAACTTTAGACTCAATGGCTTTGAATACCGCATCTATCGGTCCTGAACCATGACCGCTGGCCCGTTTTTCGTTTCCGTCCAGATTAAAAACAATTTCTGCTACCGGCTCTTCTCCGGTTTCACTGTGAATACTCAGAGATACATATTTGTAACGATCCGGTGCACGGCTAACCAGCTCATCTGAAACCAGCGCATGCAAGTCTTCATCAAAAATTTCACGTTTTTTATCTGCCAGCTCTTTAAAGCGGGCAAAGGCTGCATTCAGTGCTTCTTCACTATCCAGCTCGATACCCAGCTCCTGTAATTTAGTCCGGAAAGCATTACGACCGGAAAGTTTACCCAGTGTAAGCCGGTTTGTACTCCAGCCAACTGATTCAGCAGACATAATTTCATAAGTTTCGCGGCATTTCAGCACTCCATCCTGATGAATACCGGACTCATGGGCGAAAGCATTTGCGCCTACAATGGCTTTATTTGGCTGGACAGGATAACCGGTAACTGTAGAAACCATTTTTGAGGTAGGAACAATTTGTGTGGTATCAATATTGGTTTCCAGACCAAAAATGTCGTGACGGGTCTTCAGTGCCATTACTACTTCTTCCAGACTGGCATTACCTGCCCGTTCACCCAGACCATTAATAGTACACTCTACCTGTCGTGCACCACCACTTACTGCGGCCAGTGAGTTTCCTACGGCCAGCCCCAGATCATTATGACAGTGTGCCGACCAGATAACCTTATCACTGCCGGGTGTTTTCTGAATCAATTCACGGAAAAATGCTTCAGTCTGAAAAGGAATGGCATAACCCACTGTATCCGGAATATTGATGGTAGTAGCACCTGCTTCAATAACTGCCTGACAAATCTCGGCAAGAAAATTGATATCACTGCGCAATGCATCTTCGCAGGAAAATTCCACATCATCAGTATATTCACGTGCAATTTTTACTGCTTTAACTGCGGTTTCTTTAACCTGTTGCGGTTTCATGCGCAGTTTATGTTCCATATGCAACGGGCTGGTAGCAATAAAAGTATGAATGCGTTTGCGCTTTGCCGGTGCAATGGCTTCGCCGGCCTTACGTACATCTCGTTCATTAGCTCGTGACAGTGAACATACCGTGGCATTCTGAATAATTTCGGCAATACTGTGAATAGCATCGAAATCACCCGGACTGGCAGCAGCAAATCCTGCCTCAATGACATCTACACCTAACTTCTCCAACTGGCGTGCGATGCGGATTTTTTCTTCTTTGGTCATGGCTGCACCCGGCGACTGTTCTCCATCGCGCAGAGTGGTGTCAAATATAATGACTCGATTATTGGTACTGGTCATTCTTGGTCTCTCCAAGGTAGTGTTATTGTGTTGCATAAATGCATTGATATCCAGCGGCTTATTTTGTTTCTCAGCCATCAGAATAATTTTTTGTAACTGATTTAATGGTAATGAACCACGCTTACGCCATTTATAAATAGCAGCTGTAGAAGCAGCATTATCCGGATAATGTTGTTTGAGTGCTTCTGCCAAAGCATTGACGCCACCAAAATAGGCAATTAAGCGGTCTATATTCAATTGCATAACTGACCTTTTGTCCAATTTACTCATTTTATTGTGCTACAATATATTCCGTTAAGCTAATATACGTAAAATTAGACATTAAAGCAAGTTAAATTTCTATTTTTCTTAATAGAATAATTTTATTTAGACATTTTAGACAAAAGAGAGATAATTATTTTTGAGTTTATACTTGTGATAAAAAACCGCCGGTTTATCTTTTACTCAGATAAATGGCGGTTGTATGGCAAACAGCTGTGATTTTAATTTGCCAGATCCCCTTTCAGAGCAACACCTGCAACCACTCCGCCGGCATGACACTCATATTCTTTTGTACTAGCCATACTGTTTTTCTTATAATAGCTGACAATATTGGTTACTTTACTGGCATTATGTGCAACGGCCTGTTCCTGTAGCTGTTTTACAGCAGATAGAAATGCCCAACGGCAGGCTTCTTCATCTGTTTTGCCTACACTATTGGTTTTACGGTTGCTAACCAGACCGGCACGCACTACCCGTCCGGAACTCTGAGCAAAATAAACTTTTATTTTCGGATTCAATACCTGTGCAGCTTCCGGTGCATTAATTGCATCCTGAATAGACAAAAGCAATTTATCATCACGTGCATAAGCAGCAGACACACAAGCCAGCAATGCTGCCAGCGTTATTACTTTAGAAAACTTTTTCATTCCTTACTCCTTTTAATTAATGAAGTGTACTACATGATGAATCAAGATTGTCTGATTTTGCTTGCATCATCCGAAGTCTCCGGACAATATAGTAACCTGAAACTGGATCAGGCAGACAAACAGCGTTTACAGAAAAATCCGCATTTAGCTCAGCATACCGACTGGCAAAGCAGCCGGTTTTTGAAACAGCAGCTTTCAGCTTTCTATAAACGGCTTTCTCTAACACATAAGAAAGGTTATGCCGGTTTAATCGCCTGTTCTTCAATACAGCATATTCCGGGTATTGATATGGAGTATGCACAGGAACGTGATTTTATATCACTGGCAAAGCTCTGCTGTACAGATAACGAACAGAAATGGCTATCTGAACAGCAGAATCTATCTTGCTCTTTCTACCAGTTATGGACACTTAAAGAAGCATTGATTAAAGTCAGACACGGTCAGTTATCTGATATGCACCAATATAATTTAATACCTGACGGATATGATGGAATTTATATTCCGGCATTGGATAATCCGGTTCAGGCATACAGCTGTATTGTTGATAATTGCTGGCATATCAGTGTAGTCTATCCTGCTGTCTGCTCTGCATCCCCGTTAAATTGTACTTATGGATTTGGTCGCTGGCATAACTACAAATTTAACTGGCATCAATGGCCCGTTAGCTCATCCGTTTAAATATCAGAGATGAATTTACCCCTCCGAAAGCAAAATTATTATTCATAACAAACTCTGTATCAATTTTGCGGGCTTCGTTGACAACATAATCCAGCTCACCGCACCGGCTATCAATCTGATTAAGATTCAAAGTTGGTGCAAACCAGCCTTCATTCATCATGTGAATTGAAAACCATGATTCCAGTGCACCGCAGGCGCCAAGAGTATGTCCAAGATAACTTTTTTGCGAACTGATCGGCACGTATCCGAATACATCCGCCGTAGCAAGAGTTTCCGCAATATCTCCCTGTTCAGTTGCTGTACCGTGACCATTAATATAACCAACCTCAGCAGCCGGCAGATGCGCATCTTCAAGTGCCATCTGCATACAACGGCGCATTGTCGTACGTTCCGGTCGGGTGATGTGCGAGCCATCACTAGTACAGGCAAATCCCACAACTTCAGCATAAATTCTGGCTCCGCGTGCTTTAGCCATTTCGTACTCTTCCAGCACCAGAATACCTGCACCTTCACCAATAACCAGACCATCACGATCAGCATCATAAGGACTTGGTGATAGCTCCGGAGTCTCATTACGCAAACTTGTTGCATATAACGAATCAAACACGAAAGCTTCAGAAACACATAATTCCTCACCACCTCCGGCCAGCATCATATCAATTTTGCCAGATTTAATTGCTTCATAAGCATAACCAATTGCCTGATTACCTGAAGCACAGGCACTGGATGTAGGAATCACCCTTCCGGTCAGACCAAAGAAAATTGACAGATTAGCAGCCGTAGTATGCGGCATTATACGTACGTAGGTATTGGCATTAAAATTTGCAGAGCTGCCATTAAGAACAAGTTCGCTGATGTCGCGAATATCCTGCGGACTACCTGTAGACGAACCACATGCTACGCCCATCCGCCCGTCCTTAATAGACTCATCTCCGAGCAGTCCTGCATCTGCCAGTGCATTTTCAGCAGCCTGTGTACACATCTGGGCTACTTTTCCCATACTGCGCAGTTGTTTGCGCGTCCAGTGTGCAGGAGGAGAATAGTCTGTCACCGGCGCAGCCAGTCTGGTATTTAAATCCTGATACCGATCCCAGCTTTCCATACGGACTACTTTATTTTTATAAGCCAGCAAACCGCTTTTAACTGTAGACCAGTCATTTCCCAGCGCGCTGACACCGCTCATGCCTGTAATCACAACACGTCTCAACATAAACCTCCGTTTACAGCCAGCACCTGCCGGGTAATGTAAGCAGCCTGTTCTGATACCAGAAAAGCTACTGCATGGGCTACTTCCTCTGCCCGTCCCATACGATTCATAGGTATAGCCTTCAGAATCTCAGCAACAGGTACATGTTCATCAATCATTTCTGTTTCGATCAGCCCGGGCGCTACACAATTAACAGTAATTTTGCGTCTGGCCAGCTCAACTGCCAGTGCCTTGGCTGCCCCAATCATACCGGCTTTGGATGCACTGTAATTTACCTGCCCCCGATTACCTATTATTCCGGAAACAGAAGCAACGCAAACAATACGCCCGGCTTTCCGCCGGCGTATCATGGGCATCATCAGCGGATGCAGTACATTGAAAAAACCATCCAGATTGGTATCCAGCACCTGATCCCAGTCATCGTTACTTAGTGCCGGAAAAGCGTTATCACGAGTAATACCAGCATTCAGTACCACACCATAATAAGCACCATGCTGTTCTATATCATTTAGTAAAACTTCCTGACAGGCTTGCCGGTCACTGATATCAAAAGTCAGTATGCGGCTGTGAGAGCCAAATGCCGCTATTTCAGCAGCTACTTTTTCAGCATCAGCACGCCGGCTGCGACAATGCAGTACAATATCCCAGCCAGCCTGAGCCAGCGTCAGTGCAATTGCTCTGCCAATTCCACGCGCGGAACCGGTAACCAGAATAGTTTTATCATTATTCATCATGTATTAGATCATTTTCAGTAGGACTGTATACATTAAGTGCTGCTTCCGCCAGCAACTGATTCGGATTTCTGGCTTCATCACACAACCATAACTGGCTGTCAAAAACGCCAAAGCCGTTTGTATCCTGTAAAGAAGCATGAATTTTAATCTGCAAAATAACGGGTACTGGTAATGCTGAAAAATAAAGTTGAAGCTTTCTTGTTCCCAGTAAAAAACCCAGTCGCACCGGTTCACCGGCGTCATGAGCTAATGCTCCGGCCCATGCTGCTACGCCCTGCGCCATGATTTCCATTGCTGCCCATGAATGAAGACATTCTCCCTTTACCAGGATCTGATCTGGTTTTACGTATGCATAGGCTGTTAAGCTATGTTCATCATAATTTACAATTTCATCCAGTAGCACCATTTTGCCACTATGCGGCAGCAGGGAAGCCACATCATAAATCGGGGTTTGCATTATTGCTCCCCATAATCAGTGCGGTATTATTACCACCAAAAGCAAATGAAGTACTTAATGCTATGCGCGGACTATCAGCATTGAATGCTTCTTGAAATTGTGTCAGATGAATGAATGCTAATTCGGGATCAAGATTTGTTTTTGCCCGATGCGGGGGTAATTTACCATCAGGATTAATTTGGCGACTGATTACTGTCCATAAAAAAGCTGCTTCGAGTGCACCTGCTGCCCCAAGTGTATGACCAGTAAGTGCTTTAGTTGAAGCACAGGATACTTCCTCACCCAATTCGTTATGAATAGCCAGCGCTTCCATAGCATCATTCTGAGTAGTGCCAGTACCATGCAGATTAACCCAGCCAATAGCACTGGCCGGCAACTGTGCTTTATGTAAAGCCTGCTGAATTACTTTTCTGGCTCCTTCTGCATCAGGTCGCGGACTGGACATATGATAGGCATCACTGCTTGAACCATATCCTAATAGAGGCAGACCTCTGGACGGATTCCGGGTCATTACAAATACAGCTGCTGCTTCACCAATATTGATACCATCACGCATGGCGGTAAATGGCTGACATTGCCCGGAAGATAATACCTGTAATGCATGAAAACCATTAATAGTCAGCGCTGAAAGAGTATCTACTCCGCCACAAATTACAGCGTCGCACATACCAGTACGCAATAACCGTGCCGCACTTATGAGTGCTCGTGCTCCTGAAGTACAGGCAGTTGATATACCATAGCGGACATTACGCAGCTGATACATCTCAGCCACAAAATCTGCCGGTGAAGACATTAACTGCAAGGTCTGATTATAACCACTGTTTGCCCAGTCCTGCCGCGTAAAACCATACTCAATAGCGGCCCTGTTATCATCACTGCCAGTTGTCGATGTACCGAGTACAACTGCTACCCGATCGGTCCCATATTCAGTAATGGCAGCCTGAATGTCATCTTCAATCTGTAAAAGTGCGTGCCAGAGCAACTGATTATTACGACTACAGAAATTCGGATTCAATCCGGCCGGAAAAGGTCTTAATGCTGTCTGGACTGATCCGAATAAATATGATTTACCGTTTACCCAGAAATCGCTACGGGTAAGATAGCTGTCTGCTTCACCCAGCAAAGCACTTATATGCTCATGCACACCATAGCCAAGAGCACTGACCATAGCAGGACGACTTAGAAAAACCGGTTTATTCATCAGTCACCTCCCGGATTTTCCAATGCTGTTTATGCCATTCTATTTCTGCAGCCATACCATCTGTACCAGAAGAAACTCTTACATCATTCAGTTCAGCAGGTACAGACCAGTGATACTGATGACCAAGATAAACATAGGCAGCAGTAAATAGCTGACGTGCTTTGGGATTAGGAGGTAAAAAACCGTCATTATGCCATTTTCCCTGTTGCAGAATCTGTCTGGATATCGGCGCACCTAAACCATCAACCTGTACAAACCGCCATTGCTGCTCCGACAACGGTTCTATTAACAGCAAACTGTTACTGCCATCTTTATCTGTAACCTGCAAAGTGAGCGTTTGCTTCAATACCGGTAACGAATCAATCACAGGTAAACTTTGACAGGCGCTCAGACAAAACAACATCATCAGCCAAATAACAAAATTCTTTAACATATTTTGGCTTGACCACAAATTTCTGCCAGAACAGCCAGACGACGTTCTGAATTGATAACATAAGGGTTGGTTTCATCCCATGCATAGCCGGCAAGAATAGAGCTTATCATACGTCTGATTTCAGGATTTATTTTTTCAGCATATATAACATCCTGAAAAGCTGTGCTATACCAGCCATTGACATAAGTCTTAAAGGTGTTAATACCTATCTGTAATTTATCAGCAAAATCCTGCTGCCAGTTTACTGTTTCTCCGGAAAACTGCCGGTGCAACACATCTGTAGCCAGTTTGGCCGAATGCATGGCAATCGTTACGCCGGATGAAAAAACCGGATCAAGAAATTCTGAAGCATTTCCTAATAAAGCAAAGCGTTTTCCATACAGACTTTTAACGTTAGCAGAATAATTGCGTAAGGTCCGGAATGGTACATCGTTGTGCCATTGTGCATTGACCAGAATGCGTCTAAGCATTGGCACTTCACTGACAAATTTTTGTAAAATAGCCTCCGCTCCCTCTGCTCCATGATTGTTCAGACATTCCGGCAGGCCGACCACACCAATAGAGGTACGATTGTTACTGAACGGAATAAACCAGAACCACACATCACGTAAATCAGGATGGGTACATATCAGAATTTTGTTACGGTCAAATACCGGATCTGTAACATTATCATCAATATGAGTAAAATAAGCCATGCGTTCAGGCAAGAAAGACGGCTGTTCCAGATCAAGCAATTTTGCCAATACCCGTCCGTATCCGCTGGCATCCAGCACAAATTGCGTCCGAATCTGATAAGGCATTCCCTGTGTATCCGTTACTGACAGAACAGCAGCATCCTCCTCAAACTCAATCCCGTTAACACTATGCTCAAAACGAACTTCTACGCCCTGTTTCTGTGCTTCACTAATAAGAATATGATCAAAACGCCCCCGCATTACCTGAAAGGTAGTACCCGGACCCGGTGAAAATTTATCGGTAAAATCTATAGTGGTATAGCGATTACCCCAGCTAAATGCCGCACCATTTTTAAACTGGAAACCATCGTCAACACCTGCATTTACTGCTTCCAGCATTCCGGCCTCTGCAATAAATTCCATGCAATGAGGTAACAGGCTTTCACCAATCACAAACCGGGGAAAAACTTGTTTTTCAAGTACACAAACCCGATAACCTTTTTTATTTAATAAAGCACCGGCAATAGCTCCGGACGGACCTGCACCAATTATTACTACATCAAACTGACTCATTACACCTCCCCCTGTTATCGGCTCCGGGCAACAAGGCCAGAGCCAGTATCATGCTAAAAAATACCCCAAGAGCAACACTGCGACCAAAACTGGCAATAGCCGGAGTTGCGCTGAAACCAAGAATAGCAAACGAAATCATTGTTGTTGTCGCAGCCAGCAATACACCGGCCAGACGTTCGGCTACTGCCATCTGTTTGACGGAAACATAGATTGCATAATCCATACCTATTGCCGTTACCAGAAACAGACCAAAAATAGCAAATAAAGACAATGGCCAGCCTGCATAAGCAAATACAGCCAGACAGGCTAATGAAGACAGAACAGGTACAGCCAGCATTAAAAGTCCTTTACGCCAGCCAAAAGCATAAGCCAGCAATACGATGGCCACCAGATAAGAAGCTATCTTCAAAGCAATTGCCTGATTTCGCGTATGTGTAAATAACTGATTTAATGCCTGTAAATTATTAACAAAATAAATACCGTTATTTTTATCGGCCAGCTTCTGTAAAGCAGTAACCTGACTTACTCCTGACAAACTGACAATAGCCGCAACTTTTCCGTTACTCATTTTGCCCAGATACAAATCCTGCCATGCGGTTCCCAGTTCATTATCAAGACTTTGGGAAATTGTTTGCAAAGGTAGTTTTTGTAAACCAGTCAGATAATCCCGGATACTGTGATCATCTATGCCCAAATTAACTAAATCACGCCAGTTATCTGTATTGCTTGACAGACGACTTACATCCTGCTGGCGCTGCTTTTGGATGCTAAGCGGCATAACCCACTGATCAAGAGACTGAAAACCAGATAATTGTTTTTGTATAACCAAATCCTGTAATGATTTGCCCAGAGTACGACTTTTCAGTAACAATTCATCATCATTATCTGCCTGTAATACAAAATACTGTCCGGACGGCATCGTCTGAGTAAGTAAACCGATTTTTTGTGCCTGTGCCATCCATTGTGGTGACAGATTGGCCCACTGGCGGATATCATCCTGAGTGTTCAGCCGCAATAAGCCTCCGCCAATAAGCAGCAGAATCAGTAATACCGGCCATTTTTTCTGTACCATAATCTGCCTCTTGCGGACGATAAATTTACCGAAAGACAACATGGCACTCAAAGCCTGAGGATAGATATATGCCTGAGTAGTAGAAAAAAATGCAGGTAAACAAAGTAAGCTGAATAAAAATGCACTAATCAGCGCAGCAGCAGAAAATATCGCCGTCTGCTGCAATATCGGCAAAGGTGTAATCAGTAAAGCCGCATAACCCAGTAAAGTAATAATCAAACTTAATAAAAAGGCTTTAGCTGCAATATGTAAAGCCTGCCAGCGATTCCATTGCTGCTGAATCACGCCACTGGCCAGCCAGTGCAAAGGAAAATCCAGCAATACACCCATCAAACTGGTTCCCACTACCAGAGTGAGAATATGGATATGTCCGAAGAGCATTACGGTAGCTGCCAGACCAAATAAGATGCCTACTGCCAGAGGAAGTAATAAATATAAAATACGCAGACTGCGGAAAAGCAACAACAGCAGCAGAAAAGTTAAACCCATACCCAGTATACTCATATACTGGCTTTCCTTCTCTCCGGTGGCTTTATTTTCTGCGGCAAAAATAGCACCACCAGCCATCAGTACCTGCACATCCTGAGATGCCTGAGTATCATGAATTACTTTAAGAAGACCATCTGGTACATTAATCAGTCCGGCTTTTTCCGGTAAACGCGCCCGTAGTAAAACCCATGTAGTATCACCATCATCTATATTCAGCCAGCCCGTCTGAAAATTATAATAAACAGGTCCGTCCTGACTGGCCTGATGCATAATGATGTTACCCAGTCCGAGCCAGTCCTGATCAACAGGCAATATGCTACGCTCAGCAAACGGATTAACGAGTGTTTGCGCCTGTCTGGCAAAAGCTTCTTCAGGCTGATTGATAATATTGCGCCAGCTTTGTTCTGAAACGACAGCCAGGCTCAGTCGTTGCATACTGGCCTGCAAAGCAGCAATATCTGGCTCAAGTTTACCTGTAACAGACTGGAATATATGACTATCCTGCCATTTTTGCTGAATCATCTGTGCCGCCTCAACCGCCTTATCAGGCGATTTACTGCCCACTAAAACCACAATATCACGGTTCATGCGCTGATTCATGCGCATTTTAGCCATTTGCTGTGCCTGTGTATTCTGCCCGTCATCAGGCAACAGGCTGGTTAAATCAGTATCCAGACGATTCTGTTGCAGAAAGCTATAAAATAACGCTACCGCCACAAAAAATATCAGCAGTAAATAAAGACCAGCCCAGACGCGTTTACGGTAAAACGGCATTTTGCTCAAACCTGTTCAGGGCTGTATTAATTTTCAAAGCGGAAAATGTAATTTCTGTACGATCGCCCTGCACTTCAGACAGTACAATTTTTTTCACCGACTCATCACCCTGAATATCAATTCTGGTGAAAATTTGTTTCATCAATACACTTTTCGGCTGTAATTGTAATTTCCAGTTTTGAGCAGTACCTTGCAACTGCATAGTAAACTGGCTTTGTATGCTATTGGTTTGCCCGGCAAGCAGATCCAGAAAAAGCTTTACCTGATTTTTTTGCGCACTGGCTGATTGTTTGCTGGCAATCCATTTATTATTGGCGTTTAGCTGATCAATACCTGATTTACGCACCCTCATGGTATCTGCAAAAGGTTTTTTCATCTGCCATAATAAGCCGGCTTTTGGTACCAGTACAAACTGTCCCTGTGCAATAATGGGTTTATTGGTACCGCGCAAAAAACGCTGCTGCGTGAAATCACCTTTTATATTTTGCGGCCGTTGCAATTGATTTTGTAGCTCAGTTAAATCAAAAGCCCATAACAATCCACTAAACAGGCAACACCAGCAAATAAATAAAATTTTTCTCAACATATTAATCTTCCCCTTTCAAACCATTTTGCATGGCATTTCGCACTGCCTGTAACCAGCTTTCAGGCGTCTGAAACTGAGTTTCCCGTGTCTGCATACACACAGCAACCTGCATACTTGATGCCTTGGTAAGCTTTTTGCCGCTGATAATGTCACTAATGACATAATCAAACTTCAAACAGCTTTCATATTCTTTTAATACAACTTCAACGCGGATTTTCTGTCCGAAAACAGCCGGTCGTACATACTTGAGATTCAGTTGCACAATCGGCCAGCCATAACCGTTGGTTTTCATGACGTTGTAATCATAACCTATAGCACTTAAAAAAGCACAGCGTGCTACTTCCAGATATTTGACATAATGTCCGTGCCAGACAATATCCATTGAGTCGACATCAAAGAAAGGTACTTCAATAATCACACTGTGCCGTAACTGCTTATATTGCTCTGTCATTCTGATTCCAAAAATCAAAAAAATTAAACCATTGTCTTGGTGCTTTACAGCAATAAGTACCTAACAATTGAGCATATTGCTGAACATATTGTTTAATACAATGCTCCCTTTTTTGCCGTTTCCAGTTCACATTTGCTGCAAAACGCTGAATATGTAAATGATACTTACCCTGCTGTTTAAAACAGAACAAGGTATTGACTGGTACTTTTAATAATCCGGCTAATAACCATGGTCCCTGCGGCCAGTTTGCTGTCTGCCCGAGAAATGGGATGGCTACAATTTTCTCTCCTCTTACCGGTACACGGTCAGCAGCAATAGCCAGCCACTCACCACGCTGCACTCTTTCATTCAGCTCCATCATTACCTTTGTATCCAGAGATGTCACCTGAATTAAACGAATCCGTGAAGCACCGGCGTCTTTTAAAGCCTGATTAAATTTCACTGCATGGCTGCTATGAATCAGCACATTCAGTATAAGACTCTTATGTTTTTTGACTAATGCACGGCAGATTTCTGTATTTCCTAAATGTGAACAGACAAATATCTGACCCGTAGTACCTGCAACAGGATGATCAATATACTGAGTAAGATTATCCGGATCATGAATAATCAGATCTTCATATCTGATGCGCCCCTGCCAGACCGCGAAGCGGTCGACTATAGCCTGAGCAAAAGCATAAAATTGCCGGAATACAGATCCTTTTACGGACAGAATCCGGGACAGCTCTGTATGGTTTTCTGCTAATAAATGCTGATAACAGGCAACATTTCGGCGTGCCGATGACGCGGTCAGATAAAAATATGCCACTACTATACAAACTATCGGTGACAAAAGCAGTACAGGACAATATTTAACCAGATAACGGGTCAGAAGCAAGGCAAAGCTACTTCCCCGTTCCTGCTGATTAGCCCAGTGTCGGATTGAATTAGCCATGGAGCTTCCTTTTCCGGCGCTGCCTCAAAATCTCCGGTAAATTCAATAACATATTGACAAATAAACGTGCATGCATTCTGGAAATCAGAACATTATCCTTCCAGACCCGAAAATGGGAAATACCATCGGAAGCATAAGTAATCGGCGTATCAATCCAGATAAAGACACAGCCCCGCCGATGCAGATGCACCAGAAGCTCAGCATCAAAATCCATGTAATTACCGATTTTTTTTTCTCTGATCACATCAAAGGTAGGAACCAGCGGATAAATACGGAATCCGCACATTCCATCCTGAATATCCATTGATAACGTATTTACTGCCAACCAGAAATTAGTAATTTTACGTCCATAAAGACGTGCTTTTGGTGTATCGTCATTGTAAACTGGTCGCCCGCAAATAACTGCATGAGGCTGTGCTTCAGCGGCAGTTATCAGTTTTTGCGTATCTTCCAGACAATGCTGTGCATCAGCATCCACCTGTAAAATATGTGTATAGCCATGTACGGCAGCATACTTTATGCCATCCTTAACCGCTGCACCTTTGCCACCGTTACAGGCACGATAAATTATTTCAATACCGGGTTGTAATAATTCACGTAATTGCGTACGAATTGTTTCATCAGAACCGTCATCTACAATCAGACAATCTATCCCATAGCCCAGCATCGACTGAGCTACCTTACCTACTGTATGCAAATGGTTATAATGCGGAATCAATGCCAGCACTTTCATGATGCATCACTTTCACTATCAGGTATCACCAACCGGCCGGAAGTAATTTTTTTATCCTGCATTGTGCATTGAAAGGAAATTTTTCTGCGGACACAATCACGCTTAAATACCAGTTCAACAACATCAGCCGGCCGGAGAAAATGTTGAAATTTCAGATTTTCCATCTGTAACGGTGCCTGAACCAGCCACGAACATTGTTGTAGCAGTTCTATGATCCATTTAATCTGAATAACACCCGGTACCAGATGAAATACATCGAAATGACCTTTGAAATACTCCAGATCCAGAGGGACCTGAATACGTAACCAGTATTCATCTGCAGAAATCATTTTTTGATCCAGAACAACAGGGTTGATAACTGGCTGTAAAATGGCCTGTTGTACATCCTCCGGATTCAGTTTACTTTGTGTATTGCGCGGTAACACTGTTGTAAACCGCCAATGGCGCGGCAAGGCAATTTTTTCCTGACTTTTAGCCAGATAGTTTTTTAACTGATGAATAATAACTTTGCGTCCCTGTTTGCACCATTCCTGAATGCCGGTATTGGTCAAAGCCACCCATGCAGCGAGATGAGTACCCTCAGGATGCTTTAGAATATGAATATCAGCAACCCATTCATGCTGCATAAGCTGATTTTCCAGTTGCATAAGGGAAATACGTTTATCTGCCAGTTTGATAATCCGGTCTATCCTACCTAACAAATCAAAACCATTTTCATGTTCCACCACTGCATCAGCCAGTAATTGCTCGGTAGTACAGCGCTGCGACTGAACAGCCAAACCATTCTGACTAACGCTATAACTAATATCAGGAAAAAACTGCCAGTATGGCTGTTTGATTCGACTGGCTACTGCGCCAGTTTCAGTACTACCATAAATTTCAATTACTTCAGAGCAGATATGTTCATGCAAAAAATCTTTATTGGTTTGTGCCAATATTCCGCCGGCAGAAATAACAGCACTCACATGCCCTTTAGCCAGAGAGATATCATGAGTTTGCCGGAATGTATGCAGTAAAGTCGGGCTGCTGATCCAGATCACTTTTTTAAAAGCCTGACTAGTTACCAGCAATAACTCCGGAAAAATAAGGCGCTGGCGATAAAGCGGCAATCCAAGATACATGCTGAGCATAATAAGAAAGCTCAGCCCATACATATGCTGTACACTGACACTGCCCAGCACAACCGGCCGGTCTTTGATAACTGAATCCGGTAATACCGCTGCCAGAATCTGTGCCTCAAGACACAATACGTTCCAGTCTTTTTTAATCAGTTTGGCTTTACCGGTAGAACCTGATGTTTGCAAAAATACCGCGATATTATTTATTGGCTTTCTGTCAGACTCACTGTAACTCTGTGAAATCCATGCAGATGCCGGTAATGACGGAATATTTAGTTGATTATTAATTTCATCAGACAGATAAATATCTACAGTCTGCTCCAGCCACTGAGCATTTTCATCAGAAAGATTAGCCGGCAGATAAACATCTGTACCGGCCTGCACACATGCCAGTAAAGCGATAGCAAAATGAGCATTATCATCAAAATACAGACCGGCACGTTTGACAGAATGATCAGACAAATACTGGCTTAATGCCGTTATTTGTGCCATGGCCTGCTGCCAGCTCAGGCTGCTCTGACCAGTAGTAAATAAAGCCTGACTTCGGGCCCGCTCTGCCCAGAATTGCTCTGACGTCATCATATTTATATTTTTAATATTAACCGCCGATACAGAAACTCTCCGCCAAACAGTATTCCCATCAGCAGATAAGAAATCAGCCCTGTATATACAGTCCATGCGTGCCAGTATTCACCGGTAATCAAACCAGCGGTAATTATGATATTCACACAAAAAAAACCGCACCATATCTGAGTAATACGTCTGGTATAGCGTACACCTGAAGCAGGCAGATCAGGACGCTGTAAGCGGGCAAGGCGCTCAATTAAAGACTGCCGGCTATACAGACTTGCTCCAAATACCAGCAAAAGCAGCGCACTTACCATTACCGGATACCAGTACATGGCTTTAGCTGAATGCAGCCATGCTAAAACGATAAACAGTAACATTACTGTACATGACAACAGCTTTTGTAATGGCTGACGATTAAGTAATGCCCGTAACAGCCAGATCAGCGCCATCAATACTGCAACCGGAATAACACCGGTGTATTTTTGACCAAAATACCAGATAAACGGATAAAGGATACTGACCAGAACGAGTACAGTATTAATTACCGGATATAATTTAGGCATTCTCGGCCTGTTTGGCCTTGTTCATGACTGCCTGAATCACATCAGCTACCGTACGCACATTGCGAAAATCCTCTGCCTGTAATTTGTGTCCAGTCTGGCGCTTGATATAATCAATCAGATCAATAGCATCAATACTGTCAATTTCTAAATCTGCAAATAAATCGGCTTCCGGCTTGATTCGCTCTGGAGCAATTTCAAACAGATTTTCCAGTGCATTTGCCAGAATGGCATAAATTTCCTGTTCAGTCATACACAGGTTTCCCTTTTAAAATAAAAACAGGTTATCTTTAACGTTTGCTTTGGATGTAATTTGCTAATGTATTAACACTAAAAAAATACTCGCGCAGCTGGCTGCTGTCACTTTCCATTTGCAAACCAAATTTTTTCTGAATGGCCAGACCTAACTCCAGAGCATCTACTGAATCCAGTCCTAGACCATCATCCCCGAATAAGGCCATATCATCACCTATATCATCTGTTGTGATATCTTCCAGCCCTAAACTGTCAATAATTAATTCTTTAATCTGAATAACTAAATCGCTCATTTACTACTTTCTTCTACTGCATTCCTGCTGGAAATATTCCTGCAACTGCTGGTTAAGTTGTCTTGCCGCAATTGGCAAAGGCTTGTGTTGTAACCACTGCTGTGGATCGATATCATCACCAACATAAAAATCATAATGAATTTTCTGTTTTGGTATCTGATACCAGGGTTGGTTTTTTTTCAGTGCCGGCGGATTCATGACAATCACGACCGGAGTAATTACGCTGGCACTGCGTAATCCGATAGACACAGCACCACGATTAAAACAAATTTTATTATCCCATCCGGTACGTGTGCCTTCAGGAAAAATCAGCATACTCTGCCCGCTGCGCAGTATTGCATCCGCATCCTCAATAACCTGTAAGGATTCATCATTCGGTAAAAATCCACAGGCAAGTATCGAGTTTTTCATTACCGGATTATGCAACAAATCCTTCTTAACAATACAGTTGAGCACCGGCACCTTGGCCAGCATAAACACAACATCCAGTAATGAAGGATGATTCACCAGAATCAGTTGCCCGGGGCGACCCAAACGTTCAAAACCATGATAGCGGACAGCAATAACTCCTGTGATACTCAGATAACGGATAAATGCCGCCCAGACAGATGCAACCAGTCGTCGCGCTTTTATCTGGCTATCTGCATTTTTTCTTGCAGCAGGTAAGGTATAAGGCCACAGAATTATTTTAAACAGCAGCCCGAATACACCAAAAATTACAAAACCCATTGCTGTTGCACACCAGCGCCACAGCCAGTTACACCAATCCGTTAACCAATTTGCCACTGCCAGATACCTTGCTCCGCAGATTGATGACGCACCGGTTGCGCTGTAATCTGCTGTGTAATCCATTCCAGTGCACTACTGTAATAATTCAGTTCACCAGATAATAATTCGTTGCCAGTATCTGCTGTTGAATAAGTCAGGCTTACCTGTTCACCTCTGGTAATAATTAACCCCAGTGCCAGCGGAAACGGAGCACGTACAGCAGCTACGTTATATTCCTCAGCCAGAGGTTCTTCTACTACGACTACCAAAACCTGTGATGCCCCCTCTTCCAGCAGACCTACAGCCTCAGTAACTCCGATTTCCAAACCATTGTATCTGGCAGTCAGCGCAATACTTTCGCTCATATCACCCCGCATCAGCGACCATTGTCCGATAATGGCATTATGTACTGATAAGGCAAACGAAGTGGGTGATAACTCTTCTTGCTGTATCAGGCTTTTCCACAATTGAAAACTGCGGTTGATCTCACCATCATGAGAAACAAAAACTACCGGACAGGAAGCATCCTCTTGCAGCAGCGGCCATGACGCAGCAAACATCAAACGAGCAGCAGAGCTTAAGCGGCGTCTTTTCATTGCCGGCAAAAAAGATAAATCCACATCTTTAACCGGTAAACCACCTATATTTCTGCGCTGAGCAACCCATTTTTGCCAGTCTTCCGGCGTATGATGAAAAGGACTAACAGCATGCCAGTCAGATATTGAAAATTTCATATATCTGTTGAAAATCTTATAAACTTGACATTATATGTAAATATATAACAATAAACAATAAGATTTTTTGTTAATTGTTAATGTCATTTGAATCAATTTAATTTCAATATATTTGGTAAATTTTAAAGTATTTGATTATACAATATTAAATGCCATAAATAACTAATAGTTAATGATTAAAAATAATAAGAGTAAATGGTTAAATGTAATTTAAAATTTAAATTAAGTGTTAATTATTATTTGGATTTTAAATTAATTTATTTGCAGATATTAGTATATACCTATCAGCACATAAACGCCGTGCTCCTCTGTTAAAGCGCTTATTTATGGAAATTTCAATGTCATATCCGCAAAGTAATGCACATCTAATCTTACTGATTACTTCGATAATAGTTTGCTAGTTAGTCTTTATTACTTATTGTTACCGTACCATAGACCATGAATATTTTCGTTGTGTCTGCCGAACCGGTATAGCAGCCTTCACCGCCGCTGAGGTAACACGCAAGTGCAGCAAATCCCCATGCATCATCCATAGAAATCTCAAGTTTGCGAGTGGTGAGTGCTTCCAGATTATATTCTGTACCAAAATCTCGTACTTTTTGTGCAGCTACACTGAGCGATTCACTGACTGACGGATGATCCCATCCCCATAACCAGGTATTGTCTTCAGTATTGTATGTACCAACTATTTGTACTGGGGCAGTTACCATCAGTTTTTTTTCATGACTGACAAAAGTAATCGTACCGGTATCAAGGTCTGCACTCCATTCAGCAGTATCAAGACCCCAAGTATCTATTGCTATCTGCGTGCGTAATTGTATCTCGTTATTTGCGCGTGCAATGGTAAGCTCTGGCTCGGAAAGCTCTGTTGTATGCTGATCAGTATTTTTCTCTTTGCTGCCAAAAAGTTTTTTTAAGAAATTACCCATGTTTTATCCCCTGTTTATAATACTGGTTAAGAAACAATTATTTTATATATTTATTGATTGTTATAACTACTTGAATTATATCACGATAATTATTAAATTCTAAATCAGTTTTTTATAGTTAACTAAACAAAGTATATACTTACAATATTATTAAGCATTTATTATCAGATATTTACCACTTTATTAGCATGCATGACCGGATTAAATTTTTCGCCAGAAGCATCAACAATTTATTTTTTAAGTTGATTATTTTCTATAAAACATTGATGCTCTGGCTAAAAAATGAATTCGATTTGTAAGCAATTTAATCCATTGCGGTTTTATTCGAGCCAGATTGCACTGAGCATACGTCCGGTTTTCCCGTCACGACGATAAGAAAAATAACGCTCACGCTGCAATACAGTACATTCCGTTCCACCATATACCTGATGCACGCCGGCATCTGCGAGAGCCAGCCGTGCCAGAGCATAAATATCAGCCAGATAGTGCTCATTACCAATATCTGTAAATGCAGTCTGTGCCTTTGGCTGTTTCAGACAAAACACCTCCCATACCTCAGCGCCGACTTCAAAAGCTTCCGGTCCGATTGCAGGACCAAGATAAGCTAATATTTCCAGAGGGTTAACCTGCATAGCCTCTACAGTATTCTGCAATACTCCGTTTGCCAGCCCGCGCCAGCCGGCATGTGCAGCGGCAACTACTGTTCCGGCACGGTCACACAATAATACCGGCAAACAATCGGCTGTCATAATCGCACAGGCTGCCGATTCGCCGCGGTGACAAAAGCTTGCATCAGCATTGGCCGGTGTACCTGACTGCAATGCAGTTAACGCAGACACAGCATTAATAACATCTGCGCTGTGCACCTGATTCAGATAAGCCAGAGGTTTTGCTACCTGTTGTTGTACTAATGCACGATTATGCTGCACGGCATCTGCGTTATCACCGACATGTGCTCCGACATTCAATGAACTGAACGGTGGCTGGCTCACACCGCCCTGACGTGTTGTAAACAAGGTATGCACACTGGCTGGTGCCGGCCATTGTGCATTAAAAAAGACATTTTTATTCTGATTCAGACCGAGTGCCTGATTCATGTCCCATTGATTCATTCCTCTGTCCTATTCGCGTACATAAATAACATCCACATCATAATCATCGTCGTCCCAGTCATCATCTTCTGCTGCTTCCGCACTCAGCCGCTGCTGCCATTGGTCTTCGGTTTTAATGGAAGAGTCCATGCCAGCCTGTAAACGCAGTACAGACAGTAAATGATAAATATCAGCCGGTAACGGAGCTTCAAATTGCATATTCTCCTGAGTTTGCGGATGAATAAAACTCAGCCGGTAGGCATGCAGTGCCTGACGTGCCAGCATTTTAATAGCGTCTCTGACTTCTGTTGTGGTGTGATGGCGCGGATTACCATAAAGAGCATCTCCGGCAAGCGGATGTCCGGCAGCTTTCATATGTACGCGAATCTGATGAGTACGGCCGGTTTCCAGCTGACATTCGATATAGCTGAAATCGGCATAACGTTCGAGTACTTTTACATGCGTAATGGCCTCTTTGCCGCCAAAAGGGACAACAGCCATACGGGTACGATTATGCGGATCACGTCCGATCAGTGTTTCAATTTTACCGTCAAACGGCACTACCCCGTCAGCAACAGCACGATAGGTACGTTTGACTGTCCGTGCCTGTAACTGACGAACCAGATGAGTTTGTGCGACTATGGTTTTAGCAACAACCATTAATCCGCTGGTATCTTTATCCAAACGGTGCACGATACCGGCTCGTGGTACTTGTGTCAGTGCCGGGCAATACGCGAGCAGACCATTGAGTAATGTGCCCTGCCAGTTTCCTGCTGCAGGATGTACAACCAGCCCGGCCGGTTTATTCAGTACCAGTACACTATCATCTTCATATATAATATCCAGTGACATAGCCTGCGGTATGAAAGCCATCTGGCTTTCATCCTGCTGGATGGCTACCTGTATGGCTTCGCCGCCTATCAGTTTATACTTGGGCGGGACTACGCTGCCATTGACTGTGACATGGCCGTCTTTTATCCACGCAGTCAGCCGGCTGCGGGAAAATTCCGGTGCCAGTTTTGCCAGTGCGGCATCCAGACGCAGGCCGGCCAGTTCATTAGGTACTGTCCAATTTTTATAACTTTGTGTACTATCATCTGCCGTAAATGGCAAATCATCGTTATAATCGTCATCATTCTCTAACAAAGAAGTGTCTTTCATGAAAAATTTGTTTTTGGCGGTGGCCTTAGGCCTGTTACTGAGTGCCTGTGCCAGCACAAGTACGGTAGATAAAGATTCCCAGATTACCCAGGACTGGTCAGTTCAGCGTCTGTACAATGAAGCACATGATGAGCTGATGCACCGTAATTATACTCATGCAGAGAAATTATACGAAATTCTGCAGGCACGTTTTCCTTATGGTTCTTATGCCGAACAGGCTCAGCTGGATACGGCTTATGCTTATTATAAGGATGATGAGAACGATAAGGCACTGGCTGCGATTGAACAGTTCCAGCGTCTTTATCCGCAACATCCGAATATGGATTATGCGCTATATTTGAAAGCGCTGATTCAGCTCAATGAAGACAAATCATTTGTCAGCAAACTGGCAAAACAGGACTGGTCTGACCGCGATCCTAAAGCAAACCGTGAAGCTTATGCTACTTTTGCTCTGCTCGTACAGTATTTTCCACAGAGCAAATATGCTGACGACGCCCGTGCCAAAATGCAGAAACTGCTGGATGCACTGGGTGGTAATGAACTCTCCGTGGCACGCTATTATATGAAGCGCGGTGCGTGGCTTGCTGCGGTAGGACGGGCACAGACTGTCATTTCTCAATTTCAGAACACGCCAAATGTTGAAGAAGCTCTGGCAATCATGGTTTCAGCATATGCAAATCTGGGCGAGCAGAAACTCAGTGATGATACCAAACGTGTACTGGCACAGAATTTCCCGAACAGCCCGTATTTACAGAAACCATGGCAGGATCACAATACCATTCCATGGTGGCGTTACTGGAAGTAATTACGGCTGATATTCCGGTACTCAGTCTCAGATAAGCTACACTTCTTAATCAGACCAATGCGCAGATGTTGGTCTGATTTTTTGTATATGCGCAATTGATTATTCTGCTCTGTATAGTTATTGCACATGGTGCACAGAAGTCATCAGGACTTACAAATACAAGTACAAGTAATCTGTATTCTTTTTTACAGCAAATATTTATTCAATATGCTCGGAATTTCTGCAGGCATCGTTTCTGAAATTGAAAAGTATGTTCTGATTATTGTTACCCTGATTTCAGTTCAGAAAAATTTTATACTTTTGGCAAATATTCGCGTGCTAACCAGCGAATCTGCATCTGTGCATCCGGTAATAATTTTTGTAATTTTGCCACAGCAGCTTCAGTCAGTAACTGTCCGCACATAAATATATCAATGGCAGCATAGTGATGTTCAGGCCATGTATGGATACTGATATGTGATTCAGCCAATAACAATACACCCGTAACACCACCATTGCCGCCGAAAGTATGAAAATGACTGGTAAGAATATGCGCCTGTGCTGCCTGCGCAGCCTGACGCAATAATTCTTCGATGGCAACAGCATCCTGCAACCAGTTACCGTTTGTTTGATAAACATCCAGTAAACAGTGCTGCCCTACACTATGACTAAGCTGTTTTATTTGTGCCATCGCCCGCTGCTACTATAATAATGCCCGCCCGAAGAGTTTGTATCTGTTTCATGCGCGGCATAATCTATCCATGTAAATGCAATTAATAGTATTGCAGCAATATAAATATTGTATTTCCTGGTGTTATTTAATTGACTAGTTTTTAATTTGGGCACAGTCGGCAGTAAACTAAAAGCAAGTATAAACACTAGCACCGCATCAATTCCATAGTCATAATCAGCCGGTCCGCCGACCAAAATTATAAAAATTACCGGTAAATTTAAAACAACAAATAAAGCTATCCAGAAATTAGGGTTATAAATATTAAACAGAGAATTTATAAAGGTTTGCCGGGACCATTTTCTGATATTGTCGGCATTAAAATCTTTTGCTTTAATGCCTTGATGTTCACGCACAATTTCAACAGCTTTATCCCGCTCAAGGGGTTTTGCTTTAATACTGATATTTTTATCATTTTGAAACCATGCAGCCACCAGAGAAGCAGGGATGGTGCTGACCACAGACCATGATTGTTCGTTGTCCGTGAGCGTTGTAGACAGTTTATGCGCCTTGCAACCATAATCGATATAATACATTCTATCGCCCGGAGCAACCTGCCAGTAAAATGCACCGGCAGCATACATTACATGGGCAGCATAATCATATAAAAACGGAATATCTTCTCTTTTTAAATCGAGCGGTTGTAATGGTCCGTTTAAAATAGGCCAATCGTCCAGTGTTGAAGACATTGCCCATTGATTATTTTCCAGCTCCAGCAGCCATAAAAAGCCTTTTCTGGGTGAGTAAAGCAGATATTCAGTCCAACCAAGACTGTCTTCTTCCTCTGTCTCTTCACGCATAACCTGAACATACAAAGGTACATCCGGAAAAGCTATCTGTACTGGTAATTCCACCAGTATCATTGCACCCAGTACCCACCAGTCTTCATTGTTGATACGTGCTTTACTGCCAATTTTAATGGTTAACTGACGCTCATACCATTCACGCTTCTCACTGATGTTTTTCTGTAATGCCGCGTCTTCACTCATATCCATCTGACCGTGGCAATACTGGCATAGTACGTAATCGGTTACCCCGCTTACCCAGAGAATTTCACCGCCGCAACTCGGGCATTTACCTCTTTTAGTACTGCCTTTTACATAACCGGCCTGGCTGCGTATCTGTTCTTTTCTGCGAGTGTTTTGCAGTTTCAGTGATTTCAGGGTCACTCCCCGGCCTGCAAAAACTTCAGGCTGTTGCTGACCGGATGAGTAATCCAGCGTAATAAATGACAAACCATTACGGCAATCAGCTACCAGTGCTGTTTCAGAATTTGGCAGCGATACAGGTAACTCACCTTCAGCCACATACTGACCGCGGCTGGTTTTGTGAATATCAGCTACAGCATACCAACGTGACTGATACTTAAAAAATGTTTTACCGACTTTCAGACTACTGAATTCGGGTAATTTTTCCTCACCGGCAGATGCCGGCTGCAAACGGGTAAAAGCAAAACGGTCATTAGTTTCAGACAGCCATGCACTGCTGCCATCTTCTAACAGTGCATGCCACTCATTCCATAAACCTGCTTCATAATGTACTTGTATACGCCCGATCAGAATAAATGACTTACCCTGCCACTTACCGGTAGTACCGATTTGCAGCGGAGATAAATCATTCAATACTGCAGAATGGCGTCCTGACTGAAGCAGTTTATTCTGATTAACTAATAAAACAGAATGACAATAGCCGCAAACCGCAGTGACTGCGGTGGCTGAACGGATTCCGATTTCAGCCCCGCAGCTGGGACAGCTTGTGTGCAGAAGATAAGAGGATGAACTATTCATACTGCGAATTAACCGGTGATTTTTTTGATAATCTCAGCCTTGGCAGTATCATAATCATTCTGACTAATCAGGTTTTGCTCCAGCAATGTTTTCAGTTGCGCGAGCCGGGCAGTTAAATCTGAAGTTCCGTTTTCAGTACTACCGGCCGGTGCAGTCTGTGCAGCCACCGTTCCGGTCAGACCGGAAGTCATCACAGTGGCTATATTCATACCGGCAGCCAGTCCGGCACCAATTCCGGCAATACCGCCTTCATTCTCCGCTGCCAGCGGAATGGCCTGTGCAGTCTGATACTGGGTATAACGTGCTATATCCCCGACAATACCCATGCCGATACGCTCATCCAGACGCTTTTGCAGATTTTCCGGCAGAGTAATACTTTCCACAGTAAACTTTTCCAGCTCCAGTCCGAGCTCTGCAAAAGCCGGTTTCAGTAATGTGATCATTTGCTGTGACAGCATTAGCTGGTTAGCAGCCATATCCAGAAAAGGAATAGAAGAATTGCCAAAAGCAGTGGCCATCTGAGTAATGACCAGATTACGCAACTGCTCTTCCAGTGTTTCAGTTCGGTATTCTTCACAGACACCGCTTACTTCACGAAAGAAAACTGCCGGCTGGGCAATGCGAAAAGTGTACATGCCAAACGAGCGTACAGCGATGGCGCCAAAATCACTGTCGCGAATGGTAACCGGCTGTGCAGTCCCCCAGCGTCTGGATAATTGCTGACGCAGATTGAAAAAATACACATCCGATTTAAATGGAGACTGAAATAATTTACTCCAGTTTTTCAGATTGGTGAGTAAAGGCAGATTCTGGGTATTAAGGGTAAATGTTCCTGTACCAAACTGATCTGCGATCTGACCTTCATCCACAAAAAGAGCAGACTGTGCCTCACGCACCACCAGAGCGGCACCATTCTGAATTTCCTGATCTTGTAAGGGAAACCGCCACATTAACACATCCGGGTCAGGATTTTCCCACTGGATAACGTCAATAAATTGTTTCTTAATGAAGCCACCCAGACCATTACTGCCAAAAATTGAATTCATTACCATTGTTCGTATCCAGTTTAAATTAGAGTTAATTATTAACTTAATGCTGCAGCATTAAGAATACCGATAGCCACAGACAAACCAAAAAACAGAATTCCGACTGCAATATTATTATTTACCAGTTCCTGATTAGCTTTAGGTATCAGCAATGTAGCAATCAAATACACCAGAATCTGAATAATCATGGCTGCTATGCCCCAGATAATAAAACTGACCAGATTAACTGATTGCAGCATACTGGAAGTCAGAGTGATGCAAAAACCAATCATTGAGCCGCTCAGCGAAACAGCACAGGCAATATTCCCCTGTTTAATTAATTTCAGCTCAGCTACAGGAGTAATACGCATATATAACAAAGCAAATGCGATTAGCATGGATAGCGCCACCGCAAAATATTTTAAATATTGGAGATATTGCAATAAAGGAATTGTCATTATTTATTATCCCGATTATTTCTGATGTTAAACATACCGTATAATAATTATTTTGTATAGTATTGAATTTACTTTAATATGCATAAATTTAACATCTGAATATAACTATTGCCTTATCAGTATCAGTATATACAGTTTAGTCAGACAGGATGCCTCACAGCAGCCTGTGCCTGAAGCAGACAAAATGAATAAAAGGATAAACGGTGAATCCTGCTTTAATTGTATCGGTATTTGTGGTAGCCAGCTGCGGTCTGGCATATGAACTGATTATTGCTGCTCTGGCCAGTTATCTGCTTGGTGATTCGATACTTCAGTTTTCTTCAATTATCGGCGTGTACATGTTTGCGATGGGTATCGGTGCACATATGACACGCTATATCAGGGACAAAGATGCATTAAGCCGTTTTATTGATATCGAAATTCTGGTGGGTATCGTTGGCGGTATTTCTGCGCTGCTGCTGTTTGTTCTGTTTGGCTTCTCTGAGACACCTTTTCGTTCGATACTGTACGGAATGGTACTGACCATCGGTATTGTTACCGGAATGGAACTGCCGCTGGTCATGCGGGTACTCAATTTACGGGAAGTTGAATTTAAAGAAGTCGTTAGCCGGGTGCTGACTTTTGATTATCTGGGTGCCCTGGCTGTTTCCCTGCTCTTTCCTTTGATTCTGGCACCCAAACTCGGTATGGCCAGAAGTGCTCTGCTGTTCGGTATTCTGAATACGGTTGTTGCATTATTAACTGCGCGGTTATTTAAAAAAAACTTACGCCGCTACCGCAGCCTGTATCTGCGCGGTAATGTGGTTCTGCTTATTCTGATTCTTCTTTTCTGCTATGCCAATAAAATTACTGATAAGGCAGAACAGCATTATTTCGGCGATCCGGTCGTATACAGCACAGCCTCTCCTTATCAGCGTCTGGTCATTACAAAATGGCATAATGATACCCGTTTATTTATCAACGGCAATTTACAATTTTCTTCAATGGATGAAGCCCGTTATCACGAAGCACTGGTCTTGCCGGTAATGGAACAGAATCCTCAGACTGCCAGTGTTCTGATACTGGGCGGCGGTGACGGACTGGCTGCTCGTGAAGTACTGAAATACCCTCAGGTTAAGCAGGTTACTCTGGTCGATCTGGATGCCAGCATGACTAAAGTATTCCGTAACTCTACTCATTTGCGCCAGCTTAACCAGAATTCACTGAATAATCCGAAAATGCATATTATCAATGCGGATGCGGCACAGTGGCTGGAACACAATCAGCAGAAATTTGATGCAATCATTATTGATTTTCCCGACCCGTCTAATTTTTCTCTGGGCAAGCTGTATTCAGTTCCGATGTACCGGATGGTTGCACAGCATTTAAATCCGCAGGGCAATATCGTAGTGCAGTCCACTTCACCTTATTTTGCCCCGAATGCGTTCTGGTGTATTGTAAACACGCTGGAAACGGCCGGCTTAAAGACTCTGCCTTACCATGTTTATGTTCCGTCATTCGGTGAATGGGGTTATGTAATGGCAAATCAGAGCGGTGAATTTCTGATTCCTGATCATTATCAGGTACCAACACGCTATCTGGATGCCGATAGTACAAGAGAAATGTTTATTTTTCCGAAAGATATGCAACGCCGCTCTGTTGAACCCAATCATCTGAATACACAAAAGCTGGTAGAGTATTTTGAAGCTGACTGGCGCGCTGTCATGCGCTAAAGGAATAGCAGAAATGAAAATCAGTCGTCGCCGTTTTCTCAGCCATGTGCTCGGTGCCAGTATGGTAGGTCTAACCGGCTATGAGGCATGGCGCTATTTCAGACCTGGGCAGCCGCCAGTCAGTATAGATTTTCCCGGTAAGGCAACCGGCCATGCTATTCGTGATGCTCGTATAAATGTCCCGGCAGAGATACCCAGATTCAGCGTGAATACTGTGATTGTCGGCAGCGGGGCGGCAGCTCTGGCTGCGGCGTGGCAATTATCCAGACAAGGCATGCAGGATTATATTTTACTTGACGGGGCTGAACGCAATGGCAATAACCGCGGCGAACAGCAGTTTGGCGTAAACTATCCGACCGGAGCCCATTATCTGCCCCTGCCTTCGCCTGAATCAGAACATATTCGCGAACTACTTAGTGATTTACAGCTCTGTCAGCATGGTGTCTATGATGAGCGGGCTTTACTTCAAGTACCTAATGAGCGTCTGTTTTATCAGCAGCAATGGCAGAACGATTTACTGCCGCATACAGATGCCGACAGTAAACGCTTTTTTCAGTTTATACACAGGCTCAGTAGTCAGCGTGGTACAGATGGTAAACGTTTATTCACTATTCCGCTTGATTTAGCCAGCATGGATAGCCAATGGCGCCGTCTGGAAAAAATAACATTTGCTGACTGGCTTGAGCAGCAAAACTATCGTTCGCCGACATTTTTGTGGTATCTGGACTATTGCTGCCGTGATGATTACGGACAAGGTATCAGACAAATCAGTGCCTGGGCAGGTTTGCACTATTTTTGCGCGCGCGGTAATCAGCAAAATGAGCATGGCACAATAATGACATGGCCTGATGGTTTGAATGAACTGTCGCAACGGATACGCACATTCTGCCGCCTGCATCCGGCAACCGGTCTGGCGAATATTAGTTTGCCGCGCACTCAGCCATATAGCATCAATGCCTTTGCTGTTTCAATTGAGGAGCATAATCAGGGTGTTCGCCTGCTTATCTGTACAGAGCGGCAACAATATTACTGGCTTGAGGCTCAGCATGCTGTATGTGCCATGCCACTTTATATTGCAGCCCATGTAGTTAAAGATATTCAGCAGTACGGATTCAAACCGGATATCCATATGCCGCAATATGCACCATGGATTGTGGCAAACTTTCTGCTGCGTGGTTTTCCGGCAGAACGCAAAGGCAGCAAACTCGCCTGGGATAATATCCTCTATCAGGGAAAAGGATTGGGTTATGTGGTGGCAACCCACCAGCAAATCCGGCAAGGGCCGCCGGCCTATACCTCATTTACCGCCTATACTGCACTGAATCATGATACCCCTGCTAATGTGCGCCGCTGGATGCTGTCTGCATCAACCGATGAAATTTATCAGTGTGCGGCCGCAGAACTGGAGCAAATCTATGGAGTTAAACTACGCCGGCGAATGTTGCAGGCGCGTTTAAGTTTACGTGGCCATGCCATGGCTGTACCGCAACCGGGCTATCTGTCCAATCAGGGTTTACAGTCACTGCGTACTTATACCGGTCGCTTACAGTTTGCACACAGTGATTTATCCGGTTATTCGATTTTTGAAGAAGCCTGCTACTGGGGTAAACGTGCGGCAGTTCAGATACTGGCAAAACACTAATATGCGGTATCAGAACAATCAAACAGCCTGCTGCCAGAAATATGACAACAAGCTGTTGATTCAGATAACAAATTTTCTAAATTTCAAGATAATCCATAATACTTTGTGCCGCATCACGACCTTCGGCAATAGCAGTAACCACCAGATCAGAACCACGGGTAATATCACCACCGGCAAAAATTCTGGGGTTGGCTGTCTGCTGTTTATATTCACCACAGGTCTGAATCCGGCCGCGTTCATCCACAGTAACACCAACACTGTTTAACCAGGGCATACTGTGCGGAGCAAAACCAAACGCCACAATCACCGCATCGCAAGCAATCACTTCTTCACTGCCGGCAACAATTTCAGCACGCCGGCGCCCGCGTTCATCCGGCGCGCCCATTATGGTTTTTACTACCTGAATACCGCTTACTATGCCATCAGCATCGGTCACTACTGCCTGTGGCTGCACATTGAATCTGAACTGAACACCCTCTTCACGCGCATTATTGAATTCTTTTTTTGATCCGGGCATATTGGCCGCATCGCGGCGATATGCACAGATAACCTCTTTTGCCTGCTGACGTAAAGCTGTACGCACACAATCCATGGCAGTATCACCACCGCCAAGAACCACTACGCGCTTATCGGCCATAGAAACATAATCTTTACTGGGAATATTCAGCAAATGTTCGGTATTGCCGATTAAATAAGGTAATGCCAGATAAACACCAGCAGCATCTTCATTTTCAATTCCTGCACGCAGCCCCTGATAAGTACCCACACCCAGAAATACCGCATCATACTGCTGTTCGAGTTCTTGCAGGGTAACATCTTCACCTACTGTTACCCCCAGTCTGAACTCAATACCCATATCAGTCAGTACATGACGGCGGCGCATCATCACTTCTTTTTCCAGTTTAAAAGCCGGAATACCGAAAGTCAGTAAACCGCCGATTTCTGTCGCCCGTTCGTAGATCGTAACATCCACACCATTGCGAATCAGTACATCGGCACAGCCCAGCCCGGCCGGACCGGCACCGACTACCGCCACTTTTTTGCCTACTTTTTCCACCTTACTGATATCAGGATGCCATCCCTGTGCAAAAGCCTGTTCAGTAATGTATTTTTCAATGGCTCCAATCGTAACAGCTCCGAATTCAGCATTCAGCGTGCAATCACCTTCACACAAGCGGTCTTGCGGGCAAACCCGTCCGCAGACTTCCGGCAGACTGTTGGTAGAGTGTGCCAGTTCAACTGCTTCGATAATTCTTCCTTCATTGGCCAGTCGCAACCAGTTGGGAATATTATTGTGTAAAGGACATTTATTCTGACAGTACGGATTACCACAGGCCAGACAGCGGTCTGCCTGGGCAATAGCCTGTGCAGTAGTAAACGGCTGATAAATTTCCGCAAACTCATGCCGACGTACAGTCAGCGGTTCTTTCGGGGGATCCACACGCGGCACATCAATAAACTGATAAACATTTTCGCGTTGACTCATCTGGTGTTCCTTGCAATATTTCTAATTATTTCTGCATTATCCGGCGGGCTTACTGGGTCACTGCACGCAGTTCTGTAACTGTACGCGGCTTATGTCCCAGTAACGCATCAACATCATTGGCTTTCGGTTTAACCAGCACAAAACGGCTGACATAATTATCCCATTCTGCCAGAATGCGCTCCCCTAACGGACTGTGGGTATTCTCTACATGCTCGGCAATTAACCCGCGCAGATTTTCCTGATGCATAGTTAATTCGCTGATATCTAGTCCTTCCACCAGCTCCGGATTAATCCGCTGTTTAAAGCAGCCGTCTACATCCAGTACATAGGCAAAGCCACCGGTCATACCGGCACCAAAATTAATTCCGGTTTTACCGAGTACGCATACCACACCACCAGTCATATATTCACAGCCATTGTCACCAATGCCTTCTACGACCACCGTAGCGCCGGAATTACGCACGGCAAACCGTTCTCCGGCCTTACCGGAAGCAAAAAGCTTGCCACCGGTAGCACCATACAGACAGGTATTGCCGATAATTGTCGTGTCTTCAGGACGGAAAGCTGTGCCGCCGTGCGGATGAATCACAATTTTGCCGCCGGCCATACCTTTACCCACATAATCGTTGGCATCCCCGGTGAGATATAAATTCACTGTTCCGGCCAGCCATACGCCAAAACTTTGTCCGGCTGTTCCGGTCAGATAGATATCAAAACGCTGGAGCACGTGACCGCGATTACCGTAAGTTTCTGCAATCCGGCCGGATAATGAGGCACCTACTGAACGGTCGGTATTATTAATATCATAATTTAATTCAACATCCTCACCGCTTTGTATCGCATCGCCAATATCCTGCATGATGGTACGGTTAAGGCGTCCCGGATCAAACGGAGGATTGGTCTGCGTACAGTAACGTGAGCTGCCATCCGGTACTTTCGGGGAATACAGCAGCTTGCTCAAATCCAGCGTACCTTGTTTAGGCGTAATTCCGGAAACAATTTCCAGTAACTCAGTACGGCCGATTAAATCAGTTAACTGAGTTACGCCGAGCTGCGCCATAATTTCGCGGACATCCTGTGCAATAAATTTGAAATAATTCATTGCTTTCTCAGGCAGGCCGTGGAAATGTTCATGGCGCAGAGTATCATCCTGTGTCGCTACACCGGTAGCGCAGTTATTCAGATGGCAAATGCGCAGATAGCGGCAGCCCAGTGCAATCATCGGTCCGGTACCAAAACCAAAACTTTCAGCCCCCAGAATAGCTGCCTTCACAATATCCAGCCCGGTTTTCAGACCACCGTCGACCTGTAAGCGCACTTTGTGGCGCAGATTATTTTCTACCAGAGCCTGCTGAGTTTCAGCCAGACCCAGCTCCCACGGGCTGCCGGCGTATTTCACACTGGTTATCGGACTGGCACCGGTACCGCCGTCATAGCCGGAAATAGTAATCAGATCCGCATATGCCTTAGCCACACCGGTAGCAATCGTACCCACACCCGGTAAAGACACCAGCTTAACTGAAATCAGCGCACGCGGATTAATCTGTTTCAAGTCAAAAATCAGCTGTGCCAAATCTTCAATTGAATAAATATCATGATGCGGTGGCGGCGAAATCAGCGTAGACCCGGGCACGGCAAAGCGCAACTGAGCAATGTACGGAGTCACCTTATCCCCAGGTAACTGACCACCTTCACCCGGCTTGGCACCCTGTGCCACTTTAATCTGAATAACATCAGCACTCATCAGATAAGCCGGTGTTACACCAAAACGGCCGGAAGCTACCTGTTTAATCCGTGATACCCGTTCAGTACCGTAGCGGTTCGGATCTTCGCCACCTTCTCCTGAATTGGAGAAACCACCCAGACGGTTCATCGCAGTAGCCAGCGCTTCATGCGCTTCCGGACTCAGTGCACCGATAGACATTGCCGCACTGTCAAAGCGCTTATACAGATTTTCTGCGGCTTCTACCTGTTCCAGTTTAACCGGCGTTGCATTATCAGTTTTCAGACGCAGCAAATCTCGCAGCATAGCAGGCGGACGGTGGTTAACTGCATCTGCATAGCGACGGTAACGGCTATAGTCTCCGGTATTTATGGCCGCCTGTAATGTATTCACCACCTCAGGATTATAGGCATGATACTCACCCTGCGGCTTGTATTTCAGATAACCGCCGATTTCCAGTCCGCGGCTTTTCTGCCATGCCCGCTTGTGAAGCCATCTGAGCTCATCATCCAGCTGGGCAAATGTTGCACCTTCAATCCGGTTAATCATATTCTTAAAACATAACTGCATCACTTCGTGATGAAAGCCCACTGCTTCGAACAAACAGGCACAACGATAGGAAGAAATCGTTGAAATACCCATTTTGGAGATGATTTTATACAGTCCCTTATTAATACCATTGCGGAAATTCAGCATTACCTGCCGTAATGGTTTGGTAATTGCACCAATGCTAACCATTCTGGCCAGACTTTCATACGCCAGATACGGATACACTGCCGTGGCACCCAGACCAATCAGTACCGCAAAATGGTGCGGATTACGTGCCGAGGCAGTTTCAACAATAATATTGGCATCACAGCGCAAATTGGTTTCAACCAGACGCTGCTGAATGGCACCGACACTGAAAACAGCAGGAATAGCAATAGCATTCCGGCTGACATTGCGGTCTGATATCACCAGCAGAACAGCACCGTTTCTGACAGCAGCCACAGCTTCATCGCATAAATGTACCAGCGCTTCCTGCAAACTGGTTTCGTTCGGGTTATAGACAGCATCCAGATGATGATGCTGATAATGCTCAGCTGATAGCTGCAATAACTGCTGCATATCAGAGTACAGCAATACCGGCGATTTAAAATTCACCCGGTGTGACATTCCCTCAGCCTCAAAAAACACACTCATTTCGCGCCCGATACAAGTATTCAGGCTCATCACATGTTTTTCACGCAAGGGGTCAATCGGTGGATTGGTTACCTGAGCAAAATACTGACGGAAATAGTCGTACAGTACCCGCGGCCGTTGTGACAACACCGCAAATGGCGTATCGTCACCCATTGATCCTACCGGTTCCTGTCCGTTTTCTCCCAGTATCCGCACTACATTTTCCAACTCTTCCATGTCATAACCGAACAGTTTCTGGTAAACCAGCAACTGGTCTGCTGACAAACTGGAGGTACCGGCCTCTTCATCCGGCAGTTTTTCAAACGGAATCAGCGATAATACATTTTTATCCAGCCATTCTTTATACGGATGCCGGGTTTTCAACTCAGTATTGATATCCGCTGAATGCATCAGCCGGCCTTCACGCGTATCAATCACCAGCAACTCACCCGGTCCGACACGGCCTTTTTCCAGTACTTCATCCGGTGCGTAATCCCAGATACCCACTTCAGAAGCAATCGTAATCAGTTTATCCTGAGTAATAACATAGCGCGCCGGCCGTAAACCATTTCTGTCCAGCGTACAGGCCGCATAGCGGCCGTCACTCAGTACAATACCGGCCGGACCGTCCCATGGTTCCATATGCATGGAATTAAAATCGTAAAATGCACGCAAATCCTCATCCATATCCGGATTGTGCTGCCATGCCGGCGGTACCAGCAGACGCATAGCCCGGAACAAATCCATACCGCCGTTCACAAACAGCTCCAGCATATTGTCCAGAGAACTGGAATCCGAACCGGTTTCATTGACAAACGGCGCAGCAGTCTGCAAATCGGGAATCAGCGGTGTATGGTATTTATACGAGCGTGCGCGCGCCCAGGCACGATTCCCTGAAATAGTATTAATTTCACCATTGTGTGCCAGATAACGGAATGGCTGTGCCAGCTGCCAGCGTGGCAATGTATTGGTTGAAAAGCGCTGGTGAAACAGACAAATAGCACTTTGCATGCGCAAATCAGCCAGATCAGGATAAAACCGCGGTAAATCCTTGGGCATACACAGCCCTTTATAAATCATCGTCTGATTGGATAAGCTGCAAATATAAAAATCACGATGATTAATCCGTTTTTCAACACGCCGGCGGGTCATAAACAGCCGCCGTTCCAAATCACGCGGCAGCCAGCCGGCAGGCGCATTAACAAACACCTGCTGAATATAAGGCATATCCGCCAGAGCAATGGAACCAAGCATTTTCGGATTAGTGGGAACAGGCCGCCAGAATGAAATATTCAGCGTTTCACGCGTCAGTTCTTCCTCAATTATTGCTTTATATTCTTCTAGCAAAGCCTCATCTCGGGGAAAGAAAATCATCCCTACGGCAAAGTTTTTGGCCAGCGTAATTCCTTCTTCTTCGGCAACAGCCTGAAAGAATTTTTTCGGCATTTGCAGTAACAGGCCACAACCATCACCTGTTTTGCCATCCGATAAAATCGCACCGCGATGCTGCATGCGTGACAGCCCAAGAATTGCGGTACGCACCACCTTGTGGCTGGCTTCGCCTTCAATATTGGCAATCAATCCAAAACCGCAGTTTTCTTTTACCAGAGAATGGTCGTATAAGCTGGACATCGGGAAACCTCATTTGCTGCACTAACTGCAAAGCACAAATTAATTAGACAAGGTAACAAACATACAAAAATTTACCTATAAGCGTCAAAACCTTTTTTCTCCGGCACCGCAAAAAAAACTCTGTGATTTCATTTAAATTTAGATTAAATCACTACGATAATCCGTTTTACTGCGTATAAAAATGGAATTGAGTACAATATCTGCTATTTTTCACCAATTTAGAGATAATTAATAATAACTGCCTAAAAGGCCAAAAAAATTGCCAAAAGCACAAATTATGCTATTGGCAAATTATTTTAATTGAGAATAATAATCAATTATTATTCTAATTCAACAATATAAAATTATCTGATTTAATTATTTCCGGCTTTAAATATTAAAAAACAGGCGCATTCTGTTTTTATACTTTTCGGCTGTAATGAATAAAAAAGGAGATGCCGGCATCTCCCCGATAAATATTATTCATTAACGACACCCGCATGTTCAGCCTGAACATCAGCATGATAACTGGAGCGTACCATGGCACCAATGGCACCATGCTTAAAGCCCATCTCGTAAGCACGCTTTTCAAACTCTTTAAACTGCTGCGGCGTAACATAACGCAATACCGGCAAATGGCTGTTACTTGGCTGTAAATACTGGCCGATAGTAATCATTTCCACATCATGAGCACGTAAATCCTGCATAACTTCCAGAATTTCCTCATCACTCTCTCCCAGCCCTACCATCAGACCGGATTTGGTTGCCACTTCCGGCCTTAATGCCTTGTACTGTTTCAGCAGTTTCAGTGAATGCTGATAATCGGCTCCGGGGCGAGCCTGCTTATACAGGCGCGGTGCGGTTTCCAGATTGTGATTCAGTACATCCGGCGGTGTCTGTGCCAGAATATCCAGCGCAGTATCCAGACGGCCGCGAAAATCAGGCACCAGCACCTCAATCTGTGTATGTGGGCTGGACTCGCGAATGGCAGTAATGCAGTCGGCAAAATGCTGTGCCCCGCCATCGCGTAAATCATCACGGTCAACCGAAGTAATCACCACATAACGTAAATTCATTGCTTTCACTGAAGCAGCCAGATGCTTTGGTTCCTGCGGATCAAGCGGATTAGGACGGCCATGCCCCACATCACAGAACGGACAGCGGCGGGTGCAGATATCACCCATAATCATAAATGTTGCCGTACCTTTGCTGAAACATTCACCAATATTCGGACAGCTGGCTTCTTCGCATACAGTATGCAGCTTCTGCTCACGCACAATGCTTTTAATTTCAAAAAACTTCTGGCTGCTTGGCAGTCGTGCCCGTATCCATTCCGGCTTTTTCAGTTTTTCTTCCAGCGGCACAACCTTAATCGGAATGCGCGCAGTTTTTTCCGCACCTTTATGTTTTACCCCTTGGCTGTTATCTTGATTCATAGTACAACTTTCTGTGTAGATTTCCGCTCAGGCGGCGGTGCATTCAATTCTAAAGTCAGGTAGCCGGTTAAACGCTCAGCCACATCGGCCAGCTCAGGACAGGGCTTAACAAAATCCGCTATCTGGGTCATATGCAAACCGGCATAACCGCAGGGATTAATATGTGTAAACGGAGTCAGATCCATATTCACATTCAGTGCCAGCCCGTGATACACCGCGCCTTGTTTAATACGCAGACCAAGCGAAGCAATTTTCTGCCCGTTCACATAAACACCGGGACGTTTCGGATCATTTACCGCTGTAATTCCATAATCAGCCAGCGTAGCAATAATACTGTTTTCCAGCCGGCTGACCAGCTCGCGTACAGTAATATGCCGGCGCTTGAAATCAATCAGCGTATATACCACCAACTGCCCCGGACCGTGATAGGTAACCTGTCCGCCCCGGTCAATCTGCACTACCTCAATATCATCATGCACCAGAATATGTTCGGGCTTACCAGCCATACCCTGAGTAAACACCGGCGGATGTTCAACTACCCATAACTCATCTTCAGTATCAGCCGTACGCTGTGCAGTAAATTCCTGCATAGCCGCAAAAACCGGCTGATAGGAGCGTAAACCCAGCTGCACCACTTTCATAGTACAACTTTCACCATCGGATGGCTGCTTAAAGCACGATAAATATTATCCAGCTGTTCCTGATTTTCCGCACGAACCACCACCGTTGCACTAATATAATTACCCTTACTGCTCGAACGGGTATTAATATTTTCTGCTGCTGTATCCGGTGCATGCTGCTGCACCACCTCCAGCACTTTAGCCTCAAATTCCGGATGCTGTGCACCCATTACCTTAATCGGGAAATCCAGCGGAAATTCAATAATACTGGTTTTCAGATTATCACTCATTTCTGTACCTTTCCTGTCTGCTCACGTTTGTACCATGTAAATCCCATGCAAAACAGGCTTATTCACGTAAAATTTTTTAATCCAAAGCTAAGAACAGCTGCACAGCCAGACTAAACACCTGTTTTTTGTGCCAGATAGGTCTGTAATCCCCGTTCGCGCAACACACAGCTCGGGCATTTACCACAACCGCCCTCTATACCATCATAACAGGTATGTGTGTGTTTCCGTACATAATCCAGATAGCCCAGCTCATCCGCCAATGCCCATGTTTGCGCCTTATCCAGATACATCAGCGGCGTTATCAGCCTGAATTCATAATCCATAGCCAGATTCAGCGTCACATTCATAGACTGGACAAACACATTACGGCAATCAGGATAGCCGGAAAAATCTGTTTCACAGACACCGGCAATAACATCATGAATACCCTGCCCCTTAGCGAAAATGGCCGCATACAGCAAAAACAGCGCATTCCGTCCGTCGACAAAAGTATTGGGCAACCCTTCAGCCGGTGCCTCAATCGTCTGCTGTTTATCCATCAGCGCATTATGGGTAATACTTTGCAGCAGCGACAAATCCATCACTGTCTGTGCCACACCCAGATCCTGTGCAATCCAGCGTGCTTTTTCCAGCTCAATCGCATGACGCTGACCATACTGAAACGTAATCGTCTGCACATTCTCACGCCCGTAAGCAGCAATAGCCTGCAACAGACAGGTAGTTGAGTCCTGACCGCCGGAAAAAATTACCAGAGCCTTAGAATATTGTTTCATTATCCAGATTCCTTAGTTTTGATTTCAGAACCAGCCGGAAAGCCCTCTTTCCGGCCGCCTGACGTGGGAGGTTTGCGAACCACGCAGTCATTTATTACAAATTATAAAACATTTGCCCTCTTATACTGACAGTTTGGTCACGAAAGCGTGTAAAACAGGTAAAATAACCGGCTTTATTGCTGATATTTCAAATACACAAACATGTTGGTACTGGGAATAGAATCTTCTTGTGATGAAACCGGCGTCGCCCTGTACGACAGCACGCGCGGTCTGCTGGCTCATCAACTGCATACACAAATTGCCATGCATGCAGAATATGGCGGTGTCGTACCTGAACTGGCCAGCCGCGATCACATCCGCCGGCTGACACCGCTTACTCAGGCCTGTCTGCAAGAGGCAGATAAAACATACAGTGATATCGACGCTATTGCCTACACACAGGGACCAGGTCTGGGCGGTGCACTTTTGGCCGGTGCCAGCTTTGCCAATGCACTGGCATTCGCCCTGAACAAACCGGTTATTCCGGTACATCACCTTGAAGGACACATGCTCTCGCCATTACTGAGCGAAGACAAACCTGTCTTTCCCTTCGTCGCCTTACTGGTTTCCGGCGGCCATACCCAGTTTATGGCCGTAAAAGGGATTGGCGACTATACCCTTCTAGGGGAAAGCATCGATGACGCTGCCGGAGAAGCTTTCGATAAAACCGCCAAACTGCTTGGTCTGCCTTATCCCGGCGGTGCCAGACTGTCAGAACTGGCCAGACTGGGACAACCGGGCAGCCTGCATTTTCCCCGCCCCATGCTGCATTCACACGACTTAAACATGAGTTTTTCCGGTTTAAAAACCGCAGTATTAACCGCAGTAAACAAAATCCGCACAGAAACAGGCTGTAAAGAACAGCTTCCGGAGCAAATTCGCAATGATATTTGCCGTGAATTTCAGAACGCTGTAGTAGATGTACTCACCAGCAAAGCCAGACAGGCATTAAAACAAACCGGTTATCAGCAGCTGGTTGTTGCCGGCGGTGTCGGCGCAAACTGGCAGTTACGCCAGAGCCTCAGCAACTTGCCGGGAATACAAACATTCTTTCCGCCAATGGCCTACTGCACAGATAATGGCGCCATGATTGCTTTTGCCGGTGCCATGCACCTGAGCAACGCACAGCCTGCTGCCGGTTTTAATGTAAAACCGCGCTGGCCGCTCAGCCAGATTGTTCAGTAATACCGTGCACCCTCAGCACGGTTAACCGCACAGATTAATATGATTGAAATTAAAAACCTTAGTTTACAACGTGGTAATAAACAACTTTTAAATAATGCCAGCCTGACCATCTATCCGGGTCAGCGTATCGGCCTGATTGGTAAAAACGGCACCGGCAAATCCAGCCTGTTCGCTCTGATTGAAGGTAAAATCAGCCATGACAGCGGTGATATCCGTTTACCCAAACACTGGCAACTGGCCACTGTCAAACAGGAAACACCGGCACTGGATATACCCGCGCTGGACTATGTTTTGCAGGGCGACAGCGAATTGCAGCTACTGCAACAGCTACTGCAACAGGCCGAAGATGACGACGACGGCTTCAAACAGGCAGAATATCATGCAAGGCTGGATGAAATCGGCGCCTACAGTGCACCGGCACGTGCAGCCAAACTGCTCAACGGTCTTGGCTTCTCACAGCAGGAACAGCAGCAACCGGTAAAATCATTCAGCGGCGGCTGGCGTATGCGCCTGAATCTGGCTCAGGCACTGATGTGCCGTACGGATTTACTCCTGCTGGATGAACCTACCAACCATCTGGATCTGGAAACAGTATTGTGGCTGGAACAGCATCTGGCCGGTCTGGATACCACCCAGATAATCATTTCGCATGACCGTGATTTTCTGAATGCCACCACCACTCAGACAGTTGAACTGACACAACAGCAGCTTATCCTCTACGGCGGCAACTATGATTTTTATCAGCAGGAACGTGCACAGCGGCTGACTCAGCAGCAGGCTGCCTATCTTAAACAGCAGGCTCATATTCAGCACCTGCAATCCTTTATCGACCGCTTTAAAGCCAAAGCCACCAAGGCAGTACAGGCACAAAGCCGAATCAAAGCACTGGCACGGCTTGAACGCATTGCCCCGGCACATCTGGACAGTGAGTTTTCGTTTCAGTTTGCGCAGCCTGACCATCTGCCCAATCCGCTGCTGAAACTGGAACACATCAGCCTTGGCTATGGTGACAAAACCGTTCTGCACGATATCGACCTTTCAGTTGAATCCGGAGCACGTTATGGTCTGCTCGGGGTAAACGGCAGCGGTAAATCCACCCTTATCAAAGCCATTTCCGGCAGCCTGAAACCACTAAGCGGCCAGATTATCCGTGCCGAAAAACTCAAAATCGGCTATTTCGCCCAGCATCAGCTCGAAACACTGCGTGCTGACCAAAGTCCGGTCTGGCATATCCAGCAGTTATCACCGGCCGTACGCGAACAGGAAATCCGCAACTTCCTCGGTAGCTTTGCCTTCATCGGAGATATGGCTTTACAACCAATCGCCCCCTTTTCCGGTGGAGAAAAAGCCCGTCTGGCACTGGCAATGATAGTCTGGCAAAAACCAAACCTGCTGCTACTGGATGAACCGACAAACCATCTTGATCTGGACATGCGCCATGCATTAACTGTAGCATTACAGACGTTTAAAGGCGCACTGATCGTAGTCTCTCACGACCGCAGTCTGCTTGAATCCACTACTGATGCCTTAATTTATCTCAGTGATGGCGAACTGAAACACTTTGATGGTGACCTCAGCAATTACCGCCAGTGGCGTTTAACTCAGGATCAGCATAACGGTGAACAGCCGCAGGATTCGCGTGATAACCACAATCGCAAAGAGCAGAAACGCATTGAAGCACAACAACGTCAGCAGCGTGCCCGTCTGATTAAACCGTTATTGAAAAATATCGAAAAAGCCGAACGGGATATGGGAAACTGGCAGCAGCAACGCAAACAACATGAAGCATTTCTTGCCAGTGAAGAAGCATATCTTGACGAAAATCAGACAAAATTACAACAAACCCTTACCCAATTGGCCGAGCTCAAAGTAAAATTAGCTCAGACTGAAGAAAAATGGCTTGAATGGCAGCAAGAAGTCGAAAACATTAACCAGACTACTTGAATTATTGCAGTATAAGGCTCAATAATGACATACAAAAAAATCATTCCCATACTAATATTTACCAGTGGCCTGTTTATAGGACAGAGTGCCGTTGCAAAAGTGTATACCTGTCTTGAAAACGGCGAAGTTGTCTATACCTCAAAACTAAAGGGAAATTGTGCCGTAGCCAACTTACCGGCTATCGGTAGCTACAGCGACAGCCGTCCCAGCTACCGCAACAGTAGTGCTTCGGCCACAATACGCAGCCGCCCTCGGCCTGCAACCAAGGTAGCAACAGCCTATAGCGGCCTGCAACCCACAGTTAATATCGTTCCTAAAGGCAGCGACAATACCCGTCGTGCCATTTTGCAGCAGGAGCTGACCAATGAACGTAATGCTCTTGCTCAGGCACAGCAGGCACTGAACCGCAGCCGTACCGGTAAAGGCGGTAATATTACCGAACTGCAAAGTGCGGTACTTGACCGGCAGCAGAACATTCAGGCCATACAGCGGGAACTTGGTCGTATGTAAACCCAGATAAAGGATAAATCATGAGAAAATCCCTGATACTTGCCACATTGTGTACACTGATAAGCACTTCTGCACTGGCACAGATATATGAATGCACCGACAGCAGGGGGAATCACAGTTACAGCGAAGTTCCGAAAGGTAAAAACTGCCATTCTGTCAGCAATCTGGGCGGGAATTTCTCAACCACTTCTGCCTATAAACCGGCCGTAGCTACTCCTGATACCAATTCCAAAGATGCAGATTCAGCCGCCCGCAACCAGCCCGATCAGGCCGCAATTTCTGCTGCCCGTAAAAACCTTGCCGATGCCAAAAAAGCACTGGAAGACGGTAAAAAAATTCGTATGGGAAATGAACGCAACTACGTGCGCTATCAGGAACGCATAAAAGGTCTGGAAGATGCCGTAAAATCCCGGCAGCAGGATTTGGATAACGCTCTGAATGGCAAATAAAATCTGCTTAGAATTTACCGGCTTAAAATACTTTTTAGCCGGTAAATAATTTGAATGATTCATACATAAAAGTATATATCTGAGAATTAGCTCTATTATTCAGGCAGTATTATCAAATATAAATCGTAAATAAAACCATATAAAAGCATTCCTGATATAAAGTAATAACATCATTCTCAGCCTCAACGCATCAATCAAATATCTGTTAAAACTACTATCAATACTGATTAAATAATAGATAAGCATCACTATCAGTACAAAAAGATTTTCATTTCCTGATTAATCAATTACATCTGATGATTATTTTCTCAAATTTTTAACTTAATTACTTTGTGAATAATCCTGTAGATTTAATTTTATCGCACTGTTTGGTAACTCCACTTGTAAACCTTTTGTCTTATTCTCTATTGACGGAATAAAAATTAAAGTTTTGGAACCAACGTTAGTCAGTAGAATATCTATATGTTCTAGTTCGCACATGTTATCATCACATGGATTTTTTAAATCGGATTCAGACTTTTGGGAATTTAATTCATTTATTTTTTTTTGCAGTACTAAGTTGAAATAATTTTTATCTACATATAACGAAACATCAGTTTGCCTTATACCACAAAAAGCAAAAGAATATTTAATTAAATTATTTGAAAACTGACCTACTACTAATGGAATTAAAAATAAAAGCAATATAAATATTAAATTAAATTTAACTTTTTCGTTTTTGTCTGGTTTCTTTTTCTCAATATTTTGATTTACTGTTCTTTTTATTTTTATAAAAATATGATTATTATAAAAAAATATTACCGCATATAATAGCAACATCAAAAATTGTACAAAAATTATTTTTAGTAAAGAAAAACTCCTGAGTATACGCTAAGAAGTAAAATTATTTCCGCTATTACTCCATAAATATATATTATTATCCTATCACTCAATGACGGAATTCCTTTTAATTTATAATTTTTAAATTTATAAGATTTTATTTTATTATAATAAATATTTGGCCGTAATTTTACTCTTGATACATAAAGAAAAAAGAAAATTGCTAAATTTGCCCAATATAGTAAACCCACAAGTAACACATAAAGCATTCCAAAACTTATAGCTATTAATATAAATACTAACGTATCACTAATTTGTACATCTGGAGGATAAAAATGTATCTTCATACAGTACAAAGTAAAAATAATAATCCCAATAGCTGGGCATGTAATACTTATAATCTTGAATATATTTAGTATTAATTGAGTAATTTCTTTAATTTTTTCCATAAATAAATTTTGACATATCATCATGTTATATCAACAAAAAATCCACCAATATTAACATACACTAGTTAACATTAGTGGATTTGATTTTATTCCATCTTTTAAATTTTTATTCACTCCAGTTTCGGATGTAAATCAATATATTGCTGCTTACGCTTTTCCAGCTCACCTATCTGCTCCTGTAAGCGGGCAATTTCTGCATCAATATCATCCACACTTTGCTCAATATGCTGATAAGTCTGCACCAGCAGCTCACGCGCTTCCTGCTTATTCGAAGCAGAAGGAGAGACACCTCGCAGCGGGCGGTTGGCCGTTTCTTTCAGGCAGACACCGGTAACAATACCGATAATTCCCACCAGCATCAGATAATAAGCCGGAATAAACAAATCATTAGTAGCATCCACCAGCGCAGCGGCAATAGTCGGCGTTAAACCGGCAATAATAATCGCAATATTAAACGCACTGGCCAGAGCACTGTAACGGATACGGGTAGGAAACAGTGCCGGCAGCGTAGAAGCCATAACACCGGTAAAAGAATTCAGAATCAGCGCCAGAATAAACAGCCCGAGAAAAATCAGCCCTACTTTGCCACTGGTAATCAGCTGAAAACACGGAATAGCCAGAATCAGCAAAGCAATTGAACCGCCAATCACAAATGGCTTGCGTCCGATTTTATCGCTGACAAAACCAATAATCGGCTGCATAAACATCATACCAATCATAATCGCAATAATAATCAGCACACCGCGATCTTCACCATAATGCAGATTATGCGACAGATAGCTGGGCATATAAGTCAGCAGCATGTAGTAAGTGATATTTGTGGTTAACACCAGCCCGACACTCACCAGCAATGTAGGCCAGAAACGCTGCATAATTTTCTTAAACGAAACCTGAGGCCGGTTACCAACGTCTTCCTGCTCGGCCTTTTCCATCATATCCAGATGTTGCTGAAAAGCCGGAGTTTCCTCCGCAGCATGGCGCAAATACAAGCCCAGCAGACCTAAAGGAGCAGCCAGAAAAAACGGAATGCGCCAGCCCCACGAGAGAAAATGTGCCGAACCCATAATATTTTCCAGCAATACCACCAGTCCTGCACCAAGCACAAACCCGCAGATTGAACCAAAATCCAGAAAACTGCCCAGAAACCCGCGCTGCCTGTCGGGTGAATATTCCGCGACAAAAATAGCCGCTCCCGTATATTCACCGCCCACAGAAAACCCTTGAGCCAGCTTACACAACAGCAATAGCACAGGTGCCCACATACCAATACTGTTATACGATGGAATCAGACCAATACAAAAAGTACTGAGTGCCATAATAATAATGGTAGTCGACAATACTTTCTGCCGGCCGAAGCGATCGCCAAGTATCCCGAAAAATACACCACCAAGCGGGCGCACCAGAAATGGTACGGAGAAAGTACCCAGTGCGGCGATTATCTGCACACTGGGCGAAGCAGACGGAAAAAATACCTGTCCCAGCGCATAAGCCACAAAACCATATACCCCAAAATCAAACCACTCCATGGCATTACCCAGTGCAGCGGCAGAAATGGCCTTTTTAAGCTTATTCTGGTCAACAATAGTGATATCGTGTAATTCCAGCGTTCCGTTCTGAGTAGGAATCAGTGGTGGAACATGAGAAGAAGCCTCATTTTGTTTATTAACAGCTGTCATGATAATCCTCTCATTATTAATATTTAAATGATATTTCAATTATAACATGCGTCTGAAAAACGCTTTGTAATTGAATTTTAAAGAAAATTATCTACAGCATAATCGATAAAAGAGCGCTTGTGCTACAATTATTTTATTCCACCCCGATTTTTCATAGTTTATTAATTCACTTTCACAGCCTGTTTGCCGCATTACTGAGCCGCTATCCTGCCTGCTCCGGCATCAGCCCGCAAAGCCTGCCTGTACAGTGGCAGCTGTACATGAATCTGATGCAATTGCCGCCATAATACCTTTTCAACCACATCATCATCCGGCAGCGGCCTGCTCACATTTAACTGCTCTGCCAAAGCCGCCCATTCAGTTTGAAAAAGTGCAGAATCGGGTTTCTGCTCCATCAATTCTGCCAGACTGCCGGCAATCGTCATCCAGTATTGCACCTGTTCCGGCGTCAGCTGTGATCGCAGGCGATCCACCTGAGCACGAATCGCACCCAGTGCAGAAATACAGCTTAACAATACATAATTCAGTTGCAGCAAGGTTTTACCCTCAGCCAGATGTTGCCCGTAACGTTTTGGTTCCATCGACATATCAGCTACAGTATTACTCAGCGTAACCGCCAGCTCGTGTGCATTGCGTCGCGCCGCGCGATAAACAACATCGTCGCTTAGCCCGTTCTGCAACTGCTGCGCTACCTGTCGCAGATAGACACCGTCACTACTTAAGGCGCGTCCGGCAATCCGCCCCAGCGTCAGATAACGCCAGTCTGGCCACAAATACGATACCGCACACCATGCCAGCACAGAGCCAAGAATCGTATCCGTAAAGCGTGACAGCATGGCTGACTGCGTATCCATACCGATAATCGCAAAGCCCACCAGCACCTGAACCGTAATAAAAAACGTAGAGAAACTGTAGCGGCGAACCCTGAATGCAAAAAACAGCACCGTACTAACCACCACAATTATCAGCCTGCCAGACAGCGCAGGCACAAAATAGGGCAATGCCGAACCCACTACTACTCCAAGCAGCGTACCCACAATTCTTTGTTTCAGCCTGGCTGTTGTTGCCGAATAATTCGGCTGACAGACAATAACCCCGGTCAGCAAAATCCAGTAACCCATTTTCAGATGGAAACTTTCAACCACCACACAGGTAACAGCAGTCAGAATGGCCAGACGCACAGCATGGCGCAACACATTCGACTGAAAAGTAAAATGTGCTTTTAACGCCGGCAGAATATCGCGTATCCGGTCAACATCCAGCCCGGCAATCTGCAAATCACCGATGTTTTGTTCTTTACTGTTATTTTTTACCTGTTCCAGCCACAACAGCTGTTCATTAATCGCCAGAATATTAGCCGTTAACTGCTGCAAACCCGGTAAATCCTCATCACTGCCATGTTCTGCACAATAACGTGCCACAGCCTGCTGTACACCTTCACCGGCACGCTGAAGCATCAGATTAAATGCATACGGTTTATCTTCCTGCAGGCATTCACCCATCTGCCGGCAAGCCTGAGCCTGCAACACAATCAGGCGCTGAATACGGTAAATTAAATCAGAATGTGCCAGCTTGTGCGCCAGTGCCGCATAATCAACATGGCGCGAACTGATACGTTCATGGATATTCTGTGCAGTCAGATAATATTGCAGCAGCATACCAATACTACGCTGCCGGTGCTGCCGGCGCAGACGATAAAACAAAGCAGTACGGCACTGATTAAAACCATTAATCACCGCCGTATTTTTCATTGCCAGCTCAAGTTCCCTTTCTGCAAGCAAATCCACCTCATCCGGGTCAAAAAACTGAGCTTTTACCAGCATATAATCGGCCAGTCTGGCAAAAGAGCCGGCCAGATTGTCCTGCACCGGCCGGTTAGGAAACAGCAGATGCAGCACCAGCGTACACAGACTAAACAAACTGGTACCGCAAACCAGCATAATCGGATTGGTATACCAGGGTAAAAGCGGCGAATAAGTCAGCACCGTATACAGCATCACCAGCAGCGTACCAAAAGCAATCGTGCGGTATCGCACATCAATAGCACCCATCATCGTCATACTGAATGCCGCCCACACCATCAGCAGCGAAAACGCCAGCGGATGCCCGAATGTCCACTGCACCGCAGTAGCAGCCAGAGAAAAATGTATCAGCGTAAAAAACAGATTGCGCAAACGGCCGGTAAATCCATCATCCAGATCCACCAGCCCGCCGGCAATAATTCCCAGAAACAGCGCCGTACTTTCTGCCGTATTGCCCGTATACCATACCCACAGTGCCGCCAGCATCATACTGAGCAGCATTGGTAAATTGGCCAGATAACCTGCACGTACCGGAATTGTTCGCATCAAACCGCCTCTAATGACCAGAAAACACAACCTGCCCCATTTTAGCAAGCTGCCGGATAAACCGGACAGATTATTTACAGCATAAAAAAACCGGCTTCAAAAAGCCGGTTTTCCATATACAGACACAATTATTTCTTCTCAGCCTGTGCCTGCCAGGTATCACGCAAAGTTACAGTACGGTTAAATACCGGATTTTCCGCAGTATGGTCATAGCGGTCAGTCACAAAGTAGCCCAGACGCTCAAACTGATAGCGCGTTTCCGGTGCCAGCGTATTTGCTACCGGCTCCACCAGTGCATCAATTTCTGTTACCGAGGCCGGATTCAGAAACTCAGTAAAATCACGATACTGACCATCATCACCGCGTACCGCATCCGGACGTTCCACAGTAAACAGCCGGTCATACAACCGCACCTTAGCCGGCACAGCATATTCAGTAGACAGCCAGTGAATAACACCTTTCACCTTACGTCCCTGCGGCTTAGAAGCCAGCGTGTCATGGTCTATCGAGCATTTAAGCGACACCACCCGTCCGGACGCATCCTGCACCACTTCCTCACACTTAATCACATAGCTGTAACGCAGGCGCACTTCACCGCCCGGCGTTAAACGCTGCCAGCCTTTAGGCGGCTCCAGCGCAAAATCATCTGCTTCAATATAAATCGTTTTCGTTAGCGGTATCAGACGCTCGCCCATTTCCGGATGATGCGGATGAAACGGTGCTTCGCGGCTTTGCGTTACCGTCTCATCAAAATTAATCAGCTCAACTTTAATCGGATTGAGCACCGCAATCATCCGTGGTGCCACACTTTCCAGATCTTCACGAATAGCACCTTCCAGAACACTCATATCCACCACATTTTCGCTCTTGGAAATACCTACCCGTTTGGCAAACAGACGCAGCCCTTCTGGCGTATAACCGCGGCGGCGCATACCGGAAATAGTTGGCATACGCGGGTCGTCCCAGCCGGACACATGGTCTTGCACTACCAGCTGATTCAGCTTGCGTTTGGAAGTAATCGAATACAGCAGTTCCAGCCGTGAAAACTCATACTGATGCGGCTGATGCGCAATTGTAATATTCTCCACCACCCAGTCATACAGCGGCCGGTGTGATTCAAATTCCAGCGTACACAGCGAATGGGTAATATTTTCAATCGCATCCGAAATCGCATGTGTATAATCATACATCGGATAAATAACCCATTTATCACCAGTGCGATGATGATGCACGCGGCGGATACGGTAGATTACCGGATCACGCAGATTAATATTGCCCGCAGCCATATCAATTTTCAGCCGCAGCGTTTTACTGCCATCCGGAAACTCCCCATTGCGCATACGGGCAAACAAATCCAGATTTTCTTCTATCGTACGCTCACGATACGGGCTGTTTTTACCCGGCTCCGTTAACGTACCGCGATACTGACGCATTTCCTCAGCATCCAGATCATCCACATACGCCTTACCTGCTTTAATCAGCTCCAGCGCATACTCATACAGACGTTCAAAATAATCTGAAGCAAAACGTTCCTCATGCCACTGGAAACCCAGCCACTGCACATCTTCCTTAATCGAGCGCACATACTCATCCGATTCTTTCTCAGGATTCGTATCATCAAAGCGCAGATTACACAAACCATCATAAATATAAGCCAGACCAAAATTCAGGCAAATCGATTTAGCATGGCCGATATGCAGATAACCATTAGGTTCGGGAGGGAAACGCGTAATTACCTGCCGGCATTTCCCGCTTTGCAGGTCTTCCTCAATAATAGAGCGTATAAAATGATTATCGGCAAACTGATCTTTATTAAGCATAGTTCTTCTGAATATGTGCAAATGTGTTTTGCAGAATAAAAACGCCTGAAAACACCAACTAAAAGGTAATAATTATATACCCAATTTATATAAGCAATATACAATTATACTAACCAAAAACGTATCAATTAAACAGTTTAGTAATAATTAAGCAAATACTAAACCAAATCAGATGAAATACAAACAATAATTTACCGATTAATTAAATTCAGCATCCATCACCGGAAAAACCCAAATTGCCTTTGTCTGCCATCGGGCAGACTCAACAGCGACAATACCTACCTGTCAGACGCACACTGCCCGTATAAAATAAAATATGCTTAATATTCAAAGCATAAAAATCCAGCCAGCCGTAAAGCACAGAATACAACACACAAGCTGTCATACCACATCCGTTAAAATGGCATTGCGCCTTCAACACAATTCATTCCGTAAACATATTTTCAGCAAAACATCTTCCGGAAACGAACCCCATCACATCAGCCAGTTACAAAAAGCCATAATAAATCACTGAGCCGCCATAAACCCATGCATACATTAATATCTGCATTAATTTATTTCATATAATAATCAGACTACAAAACAAAGTTTTTATGTACAATTATCAGAATTAAATTTGAAAATTCATTCAAATAAAAATACACACATCTTTACCCGCACAATCAACAACCCAAAATTTTTATCAACACATGCTTTCTTCCAGTTTCAGTGCCAGACACAATCCGGCATACAACCTGCATAGTTACCAGCCTTAGTGCAGGTCTTAATACCGGTAAATAGATATTCAGGCATTAAGAGCACGAATATCCGGCAGGAAGCAACTGATATCAAAGGATTAATCATGGTACGAGTAAACAAATTCAACCGGCAGAATAAATTTAAAAAAATAAACCGGCAACAAACAGGCAGTGATAAGCAGCCCCAAAGCAAAGGCAAAATCAGCTCGGAAACACAAACATCTGCACGCACCGCAACCTCTTCCCTGCTTTTGCGCCTGTATCATTACTATTTCAACCCTGATAAAACCGTAAGAAGAAAAAACCGCATAAGCTCACTGCAAACAAGCGCCAGATTCTCCGTATTAATATGTATTGCTTTAATTATCTTTGCATCGGTCAGAAATATTATCAGATTAAAACATGCCAGCATCACCAACACACACACTTTACAGAATTCCGGTATCAAAAATACACCTGCTCCCATCAAAATCCGCAATAGCAGTACACAATCCCGAAACAAAGAGCACAAAATCCGGCAAGAACATCATTAACCAGATAAATTTTTAATAGTCACATACCGTATTATTAGCGAGAGAATAATAACAGAGAAAATAATTTATAATATCAAATAAAACCATCGGCATATCTAACCAATCCGGCAAAATTAACAGCTGAACGTTTTATCTTTATATTCAGGATTTAGCTGTTAATTTATTTTTCCACTGGTCTGTATTCCTATTTATATTTATTGCTTTATTAAAAATAATTAAATACATCCATCAGCATTTTATGCAAATATATTATCAATAACCAGCACGGAACTGGAGATTTGTTATTATTCAAACGATATTTGCCATATTCACTGCGGATAATAAAACGCCACTGCCCCAATAGAGGAACAATGGCGTTATTTTAATAAAATTCCAGATTCCGGCTATGGCTAAATCAGCCGGCTTTTTTGCAAAGAGAACAGTTCAGGCTTGCCGGCGCAAGCTTACTTGCACCGGTAAATTGTCAGCCGGCGACCACAGCAAGCCTGCAAAACTTACTTACTGCTAACCGGCAGCTTGCCCTGCTGTTCCAGTTCCTTTATATATTCGGGCAGAATCACCTGCTTAATATTTGCCCGTTCCTGTTTGATTGCATCCATCTTAGCTTTATTGCGCCGGTAATCTGCCATGGATTTGATTGATGGGCGGGGGGTACATAGTTTCTGGCTTTTCGCAAAAAGCTGGTAATGCATCGGGGTATTTCTGCCTTCTTCTACTGTACCGTAAGTAATATACAATTGATTACAGGCCAGAAAATGCACTGTGATATTTCTTACTTTGCCAAAATCATCACCGGCAGACGGTGGCGGAGGTGGTAATGGGATTACTGCTGAATAGTTTTCACTGTATTGCTGAATAGCAGCCCGTTCTTTTTCGTCAAAATTTAATCCAGGCAGATTTAATACTCTGGCATTCCAGCCAGGATATGGCAAAACCCGCCAGTTAATACGTGCTATCATGCCCGGTTTCCATTTCGCCGGCAGATAAGCAGCGCCACATGTAGAACCACCGCCGTAGCGTTTTTTACCAACCTCATAATCATCTACGCCCGGTGTTTTGGGAATACAACCACCATTAATCGAACCGCCAGACATATTTTCATAATTGTATTCCAATGCCTCCACTGGTGCCGCATAGGCTTTGTTTTTACCGGAAGTAACGCCGACAAAAGGTTCGAAGCCGCCGCCGCAGGAGGTAATGGCGCTAGCCGACAGCAGCAATAAACTTAGCCGGATAAAGCGGCTTGCAGTAAATATTTTTCTTCCAGACATTTAATGCTCACTCTTCTATTCTTGTTTTAAAAAGCACTACAGATAAAATTCAAAGCCTGTTATGTATCTATTTACTAGTAACCGGCAACTTGCCCTGCTGCTCCAGTTCCTTTATATATTCGGGCAGAATCACCTGCTTAATATTTGCCCGCTCCTGCTTGATTGCATCCATTTTTGCTTTATTGCGCCGGTAATCTGCCATGGATTTAATTGATGGGCGCGGTGTGCATAGTTTCTGGCTTTTCGCAAAAAGCTGGTAATGCATCGGGGTATTTCTGCCTTCTTCTACTGTACCGTAAGTAATATACAATTGATTACAGGCCAGAAAATGCACTGTGATATTTCTTACTTTGCCAAAATCATCACCGGCAGACGGTGGCGGAGGTGGTAATGGGATTACTGCTGAATAGT
>NZ_JAAEDR010000009.1:0-75816 GCF_013344995.1 Snodgrassella sp. ESL0304 | reverse complement strand
TCTACTGTACCGTAAGTAATATACAATTGATTACAGGCCAGAAAATGCACTGTGATATTTCTTACTTTGCCAAAATCATCACCGGCAGACGGTGGCGGAGGTGGTAATGGGATTACTGCTGAATAGTGTTCATCATACTGATCAATGATATTTGCTTCTTTACGATCTATTACTACTCCAGGTACATTTAATCCACGCGCACGCCAACCGGGGTAAGGGAAAACTCTCCAGTTAATACGCGCCGTCATACCCGGCTTCCATTTCGCCGGCAGATAGGCTGCACCACAGGTAGAACCACCGCCAAAGCGTTTTTTGCCAACCTCATAATCGTCAACACCATTAGTATTCGGAATGCAGCCACCATTGATTGAGCCACCGGAAATATTTTCATAGACGTATACAAGTGCCTCAACTGGTGCAGCGTAGGCTTTATTTTTGCCGGAAGTAACGCCGACAAATGGTTCAAAACCGCCGCCGCAGGAGGTAATGGCGGTAGCCGACAGCAGTAATAAACATAGCCGGATAAGGCGGTTTACGGTGAATATTTTTTTACCAGACATTTAATGCTCACTCTTCTATTCTTGTTTTAAAAAGCACTACAGATAAAATTCAAAGCCTGTTATGTGTCGTCTATTTACCTGTAACCGGCAGCTTGCCCTGCTGTTCCAGTTCCTTTATATATTCCGGCAGGATTACCTGCTTAATATTTGCCCGCTCCTGTTTGATTGCATCCAGTTTGGCTTTATTACGCCGGTAATCTGCCATAGATTTAATCGACGGGCGCGGGGTACATAGTTTCTGGCTTTTCTTAAATAGTTCAAACTGTTTCTTTACTGCCTCACGGGTATCATCATCTGTAGTACCATAATCAATATATAACTGATTACAAGCCAGAAAATGGACAGTGATATTACTTACCTTGCCAAAATCATCACCGGCAGACGGTGGCGGAGGTGGTAATGGGATTACTGCTGAATAGTTTTCATAATATTGCCTCATTATACTTTTTTGACTTTCATCAAAATTAACTCCCGGCATATCTAACATACGCGCTTTCCAGCCAGGATAAGGCAATACTCGCCAGTTAATACGCGCCATCATACCCGGCTTCCATTTCGCCGGCAGATGGGCAGCTCCACAAGTAGATCCTCCACCAAAGCGTTTTTTACCAACTTCATAATCGTCAACACCATTAGTATTCGGAATGCAGCCACCATTAATTGAACCACCGGAAATATTTTCATAGACGTATACAAGTGCCTCCACTGGTGCAGCGTAGGCTTTGTTTTTACCGGAAGTAATGCCGACAAAGGGTTCGAAGCCTCCGCCGCAGGAGGTGATAGCGGTAGCCGACAGCAGTAATAAGCTTAGCCGGATAAGACGGCTTGCCGTAAATATTTTTTTATCAGACATTTAATGCTCACTCTTCTATCTTCTATTCTTGTTTTAAAAAGCACTACAAATAAAATTCAAAGCCTGTTATGTATCTATTTACCAGTAACCGGCAGTTTGCCCTGCTGCTCCAGTTCCTTTATATATTCCGGCAGGATTACCTGCTTAATATTTGCCCGCTCCTGTTTGATTGCATCCAGTTTGGCTTTATTACGCCGGTAATCTGCCATGGATTTAATTGATGGGCGCGGTGTGCATAGTTTCTCACTTTTCGCAAAAAGCTGGTAATGCATCGGGGTATTTCTGCCTTCTTCTACTGTACCGTAAGTAATATACAATTGATTACAGGCCAGAAAATGCACTGTGATATTCCTTACTTTGCCAAAATCATCACCGGCTGATGGCGGTGGAGGCGGTAAAGGAATTACCGCTGAATGATTTTCATCATATTGATCAATAATAGCTGATTCTTTTTCATCAAAATTCACACCGGGCAAATTTAACATTTTTGGATGCCATTTAGGATATGGTAGCACTCGCCAGTGAATTCGCGCAGTCATACCCGGCTTCCATTTCGCCGGCAGATAGGCAGCTCCACAAGTAGATCCTCCACCAAAGCGTTTTTTACCCACCTCATAATCATCTACACCATTAGTCCCAGGAATACAACCACCATTAATCGAACCACCGGACATATTTTCATAATTGTATTCCAATGCCTCCACTGGTGCCGCATAGGCTTTGTTTTTACCGGAAGTAACACCAACAAATGGTTCAAAACCGCCGCCACAGGAGGTGATGGCGGTAGCCGACAGCAGCAATAAACTTAGCCGGATAAGGCGGTTTACGGTGAATATTTTTTTACCAGACATTTGATTCTCACTCTTTTTGGGTTAAACGCTGTGATTACTGCATTGTGTATTTAATAATTGATTTCGTAGCTGCATCTCTGATTTCCGCTTTATTCCGGTTTTTGTTATCGTCCTGTTGCCGGTACTGCTTACATCTGTCAGTTTTTATGCAATGATATTACCAATATCTGGCGCAGAAACGAAAGTTTTTTATTAGTCGAACCGATATTTACACTGCGGATAATAAAACGCCACTGTACCCGTATGGGAACAATGGCGTTATTTTCAGAAGATTCCGGCTAAGGCTGAATCAGCCGGCTTTTTTGCAAAGAGAACAGTTCAGGCTTGCCGGCGCAAGCTTACTTGCATCGGTAAGTTGTCAGCCGGCGACCACAGCAAGCCTGCAAAACTTATTTACTACTAACCGGCAGCTTGCCCTGCTGTTCCAGTTCCTTTATATATTCCGGCAGGATTACCTGCTGGATATTGTCACGTTCTTTTTTGATTGCATCCAGCTTAGCTTTATTGCGCCGGTAATCTGCCATAGATTTTATAGTCGGGCGTGGCGTACACAGTTTCTCACTTTTCGCATATAGTTCAAACTGTTTTTTTACTACTTCCGGTGCATTTTCCTGTCGGGTACCATAATCAATAAATATCTGGTTACAGGCCAAAAAATGAACGGTAATATTTCGCACCTTACCAAAATCATCGCCGGCAAACGCTGGTGGGGGTGGTAATGGTATTACCGCTGAATGATTTTCATCATACTGATCTATAATAGCTGATTCTTGAGTATCCAATACCAATCCTGGTTTGTTCAATACTTTTGGTCGCCAAGCCGGATAAGGCAGAACCCGCCAGTAAATACGCGCAGTCATACCCGGTTTCCATTTAGCCGGCAAATAAGCCGCACCGCAGGTAGAACCTCCGCCATAACGCTTCTTACCTACCTGATATTCATTTACCCCTGGCGTATTCGGTATACAACCACCATTGATCGAACCTCTTGATATATTTTCATAGTTGTATTCCAATGCTTCTACCGGTGCGGCATAGGATTTGTTTTTACCGGAAGTAACGCCGACAAATGGTTCAAAACCTCCGCCGCAGGAGGTGATGGCGCTAGCCGACAGCAGCAATAAACTCAGCCGGATAAGACGGCTTACAGTAAATATTTTTTTAGCAGACATTTGATTCTCACTCTTCTTGGGTTAAACGCTGTGATTACTGCATTGTGTATTTAATAATTGCATCTCTATATCCCCTTTATTGAATTGTTAGTATCGTATTACTTCCGGCATTTATTTCATATATCAATATATTACACAATTATACGCAACAGCGCAGTATCTTTGTTAGCAGCCTAAGCGATTAAGCAGCAATGATAAAATTCTGGCTACGCGCTTTACTCTCAGTAAAGGCAAAACAGCAGAATAAAATGCCATTGCCCCGGCATGGCGGCAATGGCGTTACAACAAAGGCAGCGTGAATAAAACGCTGCGTGCCGCTTACGGCTACAGCAGCCAGCTTTGCAGTACTTTTTTAATCAACTCCATCTTTTGCGGTGAAATTGCCTGCATCTGAGCCGGAATATTACCGCTTTGCAGCTGCTGCAACAGGCTGGCGATTTCCGGCTGGCTGCGGCTGGCAATGTTTTCCGGCAGATACTGGTTGATTTCCATATCGCCGAGACCAAGCCGGTTGAGCGCGGATTTACCCATCTGCTCTACTGCCTGATCGTAAATATCGCCGCTGCTGTTGTTGTAAAAAGCCTGCGCAAGGGTTTGCGGATCCTGTGCACCGCTCTCCAGCAAGGCAGTACTGTTTTGCGCGCTGATGCGGCTGTTTTGCTGGTACTGGCTGATTTGCTGGCGTAAATGCTCGGCCAGACTGTCTTTGCTGATGTCTTCCAGACCGGGCGGCTGCATCAGGCTCGCCTGCGGCAGCGCCGCTGCCGGATCGGAATAAACAGTCATCCCCTGCTTCAGAGCATCCTGCAGCTGCTGCTTATCCAGTGTGCCGGCTTTAGCCTGCTGCACCGCATTTTCCAGCTGTTTCTGATTCTCGGTAACCTTATCCAGCATTTTTTTCACCTGCTCTGCCTGCTGCTTCAGCTGCGCATTGGACTCTTTCATCTGATCCAGCGCTTTTTGCTGCTCGGTAAGCAGTTCGCGGATTTCATTCAGATTCTTGATGGTTTCATCACTGTTCTGAATAACCTGGCCGAGGGTTTTGTCGAGAAATTCCTTATCAGTCCACGGCTGCTGTTTGTCATATTGAGCTTTAATCTGCTTGGTGGCGGTTTCCAGATCCTTGGTGAACTTGCGCAGCTTTTTCAGATTATCGGCAGTCGGCAGAATTTTACCGGTATCCGGATCAATGGCCAGTGCCTGATAGTCCTGAGTGAGCAGCCCCCATGCGGCTCTGTCTGCATCGGTAACAAACAGCTCGGGATTATTCAGACCAATCAGAATATAGGCCGGATTGCCGTATTTCACGCTCATATAGGCGCTGCGGGCAATCCCCGCTATCCCGACCACGCGATTGGCCAGCAGCACCGGCGACAGCGGTTTATTTGAAAAGCCGCCGCTGAACACCAGACGGTGGGAAAAATAGCTGGTAAACGGTTCGCGGCTTTTCAGCAGCGAATCATGCATAAACCAGGCGCGCGAATCATGAATCTGGTCGTCAAAAATCCGCACCATCTGCGGATAATTGGCCGAATATTTTTCTGCATGGGTTTTCAGCCGCTTGTGGATGACAATTTTTTCGCGCAAATCTGCCTGTTGCAGCCGCTGCCAGATATCCTTGACCGCATTTGTCGCCAGATCACGACCGTGCAGATTATTCTGATAACGCTGGCGCAGGACATTAAGCATGGTACCGGTAACTAGTGCACCTTTATCGGCATTCTGGAACATCTCGCTGATTTGCTTCGCCGAGTATTCCCATGGCTTTTTGCCTTTGTTTGCGTCTGCCGGGGCTTTGCCATCAGCAGGAGCTTTGCCGTCTGCCGGTGCCTTACCGTCGGCCGGGGCAGTGCCCCCGGCTGGGGTGCTGCTCCCCGGCGGCGTGTCTGAGGCGACAATATTTTTCGCCATTGGCGGCAGAGGAATGGTGCCGGTATTACCCGATGCCGGCGTTTTAAGATCAGCAACTTTCGCGCCGAAATACAGCTCGTCGCCGTTATCATGGATGTCTTTGTATTCTGCCGCCTCGTCGTCGTTATTCAGCATATACATGCTGCCGGCAAACATTGTATTAAGCAGGAAGCCGGCGGAGAGCATATTTTCCAGATTGAATTCATGCAGATAATCGGCCTTGAAATCCTTGGCACCTTCAATCAGATCCCAGCCGTCATTGCCGGCTACATAATTTTTATTGATAATGCCGTCGAGAAATTCCTGCCGTTTCTCTTTCGGAATATCCTCCAGACCGGCCTGCTTCCACATTTCATCATTATCGGCAACCGGCTTATCGGGGAAATTGCCTTTACCGGCTTCATTGGATTCTTTACGTCCCTTGTCAATAATTTCAGTACGGCCTTTTTTGGTGTCTTTGTCTTCCTTTTCCCCGATACTGCCACCAGACGTAAGCTGTAAGCCGAGGAAACGTGCATAGCCGGCAATACCGGAGCGTACCCAGCGCAAAATCCGGTAAGCGGTGAAATGATGAATCTGCTTTTGCAGCGCGGTGCTGATATTCGAGGTTTCCAGCGTTTTCAGCCAGGCATTAAAGCGCTCTACCATCTCTGGTTGTATATCAAACTCTTTAGTTATATCTCTATCCATAATTTCATAGTTTTGAAGCTCAAAACGCGGATGCTTCTGCATGTCTTTCTTTAACATCGGATGATCTGGAAAAACTTGCAATGGCATACCATGCTCCCAGCAGCGTGCATACATATCATGCAGGGTAATCTGCGCCAGCACATGCCCCATACCATAATTACTTTTAAACTGCTCACCGGGCGGATAGCCACCGCCGATATCGGAGTGCACACCGGGGTAGATATATTCCTTGAAATTGCCTTTCGGATAGCCGCCGTCAACACAGATGCTGTCGACCGAGAAGCTCTTGCGCTGCTCATGTGCGGAAACAAAATGATAGCAGTTTTTGATAAAGCCGGCACTGCCAGCACGCTGCAGCGACATGGTGCGGTGCGCCCATGAGCAATGACCGGTGACCATGGCCACCAATGGCGACATACCTACAGTAGCTACGGTATCAAACAAGCCGCACATTTCAACATAAATCGGGATACCCAGCAGTTTCAGCTCAATGCCTTCATAGGGTTTTTCTTTTTCTGTTTTTTTATCATTGGCTTTGGCCGGTTTTTTGCCTTTGGAAGCATCGGCAGTCATGCTGGCAGCCTGCACCTGCACCCGCTGCATGGCAGCTTTGTCGGCGCTGCTGTTTACCGGTCCGCAGGCAGCCGGTGCCGGCTGCTGAGCTTTATCCTTATCCTTAGCATCCGGCTGTTCTTTATCTTTACCCTGTGCATCGGCCGAGGTTTTATCCTTGTCCTGCCCGGCAGACTTGTCTTTGTTTTTCGCCTCGGCTTCCTGTTTGGCTTTAGCCGCTGCCTCTGCTGCGGCACGGTTGTCTTTCCGCTGTTTGGTGCGCTCTTCTGCCTGCTGCGCCACCAGCTTCTCCAGCTGCTCGCGCGCCGCAGCATTTTCGTCACGGTCGAGCAGGTAGTCAAGCAGCCAGTTCAGAAAGGTGCGTGCTTCGGCAGCGCCGCGGGAGAAGCCGACCACATACAGCTTAATTGCCTTCGGCAATGGTTTGGAATCCGGGCGCTGCAAGGTATTCAGAAAGCTGTCGAGCTGGCTTTTGCGTCCGGCACGTGAATCCATGCCCTTTACCATTTTCTGCGCGGTTTCCAGCGGTAAGTCTTTTTCATTGAATATTTTACTGATACCCAAGCTATCGCAGATACGGGTTAAACCCCAGTTAATCCGCGCCTGACCGAATCTCGCCAGCGCCTCGCCAAGTATTACCGGATTATCGTCGCCAATTTCCTCAAAGCGGGTACCGACACCCTGAATATAATGCCGGAACCAGCCGTTTTTAATCATTTCCTCGTCGCGATTATTATCCCCCGGTCGACCACCTGCTCCCATACAGGCATGAAACAGGCGCGCGGCATTCGAAGTACGCGGATAAGTATACGGCTTAATCAGCTTTGCCTGCTGAGCCGCGGCATCTTTAAGCGGATCAAGCTGCTCTGCGGTCGGCGGCGTTGCACCGGATACCACCTTATCGGCTTTTTCATGATTATTGGTGCCATCAAAAAAGAAGCTGATTTTAAGTACTTTCTGGCACGGCTTGGCTTTAGTGCGGTCGACAAAATTATTGTCTTTGCGGTTTTCCTGAATACTGCTGATGGAAGCCGGCAGGCGGCCACCGGCGGCAGTGGGAAACTCATCCGGCTTAAGCACCCCCGGCCACTGAAATTCAATCGGCTTAATCGTCGGCAAATACGGCTCAAGCATATCGCCGATCTTTTTTTCGATACTCGGTGGTTTGTCCAGAGCGGGTGCTCCCGGCACGGTTGATGGCAGGTTTTTGCCGTCGGTCTTGTTACCATCCGGTGTTTTAGCATCAGGCTTTTTACAGTCCGCAGTGGTATTCGCCGGCGTTTTACCGTCCGGTTTTTTGCCCGGCTGTGAAGCTCCCGGCTTCTTCGGCTGTTTTTTCCCGGACTCCGGTTTTTTCTGCTCGGCAGGAGGCAGACGGTTGGCGGCGGCGGCAGCGTCGCCATCCTTATAAATACCGTAATCATTCTGCTCTACCGAGTGGCCCGAAGTGATATCCGCTATACTGATTTCTTTATTGTGCGGATTATTCGGCGTTGGCAGCGGCGCTTTGCCGCCACCCGGCTTGCCCGCTCCTGCGGCACCGGCAGGTTTATCTCCTGCACCCGGCTTACCGCCTGCGGCACCACCACCGGCGGGTTTATCGCCTGCACCCGGTTTACCGCCACCTCCCGGCTGCGGAGCACCGGCAGGTGCATTCGGCTGTTTTTTATTATCGTCGTTACTCGCCATAACTGGTTTCCCTCTTTAACTAAGAAATACAAATAAGCTGAGTGCCGGTGGCCGGTAGTACTTCGTATTGTGAGGCAGGCTGATTCTGTTTGCCCGGATGCCGACGCTGCTCCCTGATCTGTGCATTTATACCGATATAAGCGCTATCTGAATGCACCATTTCCGTAACCACTTATTTTAACATATTTAATACAATTTCTGTATTTTTGTTTACATAATTATAAATAAAAACACAAGATAAAAAACGCAGCCATACCGGCAAGCTGCGGTATGGCTGCGAAAAATTAAATGACTTTTTATTTACTAGGCGTAGGTAATTTGCCCTGCTGCTCCAGTTCCTTAATATATTCCGGCAGGATTACCTGCTTAATATTTGCCCGCTCCTGCTTAATTGCATCCATTTTGGCTTTATTACGCCGGTAATCCGCCATGGATTTGATTGACGGACGTGGGGTACACAGCTTCTGGCTTTTCTTAAATAGTTCAAACTGTTTGGTTACCACTTCCGGGGCATTTTCCTGTCGGGTACCATAATCAATGAAAATTTGATTACAAGCCAGAAAATGCACTGTGATATTTCTTACCTTGCCAAAATCATCACCAGCAAATGCTGGCGGTGGTGGTAATGGGATTACGGCTGAATAGTTTTCGTAATATTGTCTCATTATGCTTTTTTCATTTTCATCGAAATTAACTCCCGGCATATCTAACATACGGGCTTTCCAGCCAGGATAAGGCAAAACCCGCCAGTTTATACGTGCCATCATGCCCGGTTTCCATTTTGCCGATAGATAAGCTGCTCCACATGTAGAACCACCACCATAACGTTTTTTACCTACCTCATAATCATCTACGCCAGGTGTTTTAGGAATACAGCCGCCATTGATTGAGCCACCGGAAATATTTTCATAGACGTATACAAGTGCCTCCACCGGCGCAGCATAGGCTTTGTTTTTACCGGAAGTAACGCCAACAAAGGGGTCGAAGCCTCCGCCACAGGAGGTAACCGCGGTAGCCGACAGCAGCAATAAGCTCAGCCGGATAAGGCGGCTTGCGGTAAATATTTTTCTTCCAGACATTTGATTCTCACTATTCTTGGATTGATACGGTATTTTTATGCAAAATTCGGTGTTAACTTTGTATTAGCAGCCGTGTCTGTTTTTTCTGCTTTATGCCGGTTTTAATTGATGGTATCGCTTCCAGCTTTTATTACATATCAATATTTTACACAATTACAGCTACCGGCGCAGAATATTGTTTATATTAATATGCTGAATATAATTAATTTTCCGGACTAAGACATTATTTATGTATATATTAATTTTTTACAGCATAATATTGCGATATTCTGGTTTTTATTTGTTTTTATGGCTATGCGGGATTAATTCCGTTGTGGTGAAAGTGCCGGTTGCAGCGCCGGCGATGGCTGTTGCCGTTGCCAAATCAACCGGCGCACTAAGCAGCAAAATCTGCCCGTCTATTTAGCAGTAACCGGCAGTTTGCCCTGCTGCTCCAGTTCTTTAATGTATTCCGGCAGAATTACCTGCTTAATATTTGCCCGTTCCTGCTTGATTGCGTCCAGCTTAGCCTTATTGCGCCGGTAATCTGCCATGGATTTGATTGACGGGCGGGGGGTACATAGTTTCTGGCTTTTCTTAAATAGTTCAAACTGTTTTGTTACCACTTCCGGCGCATTTTCCTGTCGGGTACCGTAATCAATAAATATCTGATTACATGCCAGAAAATGCACTGTGATATTTCTTACCTTGCCAAAATCATCACCAGCAAATGCTGGCGGAGGTGGTAAAGGAATTACCGCTGAATAGTTTTCATCATACTGATCAAGAATGGCTAATTCTTTAGGATCTCTAACCATACCAGGAACATTTAATCCTCTGGCATGCCAGCCAGGATAAGGCAAAACCCGCCAGTTAATACGCGCAGTCATACCCGGTTTCCATTTTGCCGGCAGATAGGCAGCACCACAAGAACCACCACCACCATAACGTTTTTTACCTACCTCATAATCATCTACGCCAGGTGTTTTAGGAATACAGCCGCCATTGATTGAGCCACCGGAAATATTTTCATAGACGTATACAAGTGCCTCTACTGGTGCAGCATAGGCTTTGTTTTTGCCGGAGGTAACGCCGACAAAAGGTTCGAAGCCTCCGCCGCAGGAGGTAACCGCGGTAGCCGACAGCAGTAATAAACTCAGCCGGATAAGGCGGCTTGCCGTAAATATTTTTCTTCCAGTCATTTAATGCTCACTTTATAGATACAAAAGACAATATTAGTTTCTGTGGCTTACAGATTTAATCAATAATAGATAGCGGACTATCATCCGATAAATGCGCTTACTGTATTTTATCTGCACTAAATCTGTTTGTTATTGAATTAAACAAACAGTATAGCAATGGATTAATCATATTGAGCAATGCTAATTCACTCTCAACAGATTGAATATTATATTTAATTTTTGCTGATGAAGGTTTGATTTATGTCGAAAATTTGTATATGAATCAATTTATTAAGATTGATGGAATTGATATTTCTTCTTTAGGATTGGTTGTTGAAATAATTTCGATAAAGTTGATTATAAATAATTAATGAGGATCGTTGAAAGACGCGCCGGCTCTCTGTAATCATTAATATATAATTAAAATGTATCTGTTAATCATTTGATATATAAATGAAAATATTCAGGACTATAATAGTGACCTGATTGTTAAAATTTTTTCGATATGTAACAAAATGTATAACTCAGAATATTAAGCTGAATTAATGATGAATTTTATAAAAAATTTATTTTGTTCTTATCTTACTCGGATTTACTGGGTTTATTTCAGCCGCAGATAATTGGGTGGCTTCACTTTTTTTACCCGATATTTCAGTGGATTTTGGCAGCCCTATTTCTCAGGCAAGTATTATTTTAACTGCATATCTCTTTCCGTATGGTGTGCTGCAACCGTTTTATGGTTTTTATAGTGATTGGTATGGCTGTAAGAAGATTCTATTACTCCTCTTCAGAAGCAGAATTGACTAAATGTTTAGAAAAAATTTTTTATATCAGTCAAGCTGAGTTAAATAGATTCGCTGCAGAAATTTTTTAATGTATTTTCAAATTATTATGAAGAAAAAGTGTACATCGGTAATTGCAAAAAATAAACTTAAAAAATCTGATAAAGAATTGATTAAATATCGTGATTTACAGTGTGACTTTGCTTATTCGTTAGGGGGTGGAGCAATTGGTAATGCTCTAAATATGTTAAAATACACATGTTTAGCTGAACTAAATTTTCAACGAGCAAAACAACTTGATCTTTATCGGTCTGATTGTTTGTTACTGCTATAAATTTTTTTCTACTTATTGTTATTGCATCAAAATAAAGTTATGTATTGTTATTCTCAGTATGTGATAAGACATTCAACAAAAGATTGATATAGTTATGAAACTCACTTTTTTAGGAACAAGCTCAGGTTCACCAACCGCTGAGCGCAATGTCAGTAGTATTATGCTTGATCTCCGACAAGAAAGAGGACGATTATGGCTTTTTGATTGTGGTGAGGCAACTCAAATGCAAATGCAGAAAGCAAAATTCAGCTTAGCCAAATTAGAGATGATATTTATAACACATTTGCATGGTGATCATCTGTTTGGTTTACCGGGTGTTTTAACTACACGTTCATTAACTCAAAATCAATCGGAACTAACTTTGATTGGCCCTAAAGGTATCAAACAATTTATTCAAACTGTGATTGATATTAGTTATTCCTGGATAACTTATCCTTTAAACATTATTGAACTTGATCAAGATGGTTTGGTATTTGAAGATACTAAATTGCGGGTTGAAGCCAAATTATTAGCGCATCGGGTACCTTGTTTTGGTTATCGTGTTATTGAAAAGGATTCATCACCTGTCTTAGATATCGACAAATTACAGCAAGATAATATTAATCCTGGTCCACATTATGCCTATTTAAAAGAAGGTAAAACAGTAACACTAGCTGATGGCCGTGTCATTGATGGTCGTAATTATCTTGGTGATTTTAAACAAGGGAAAAAACTGGCTATTTTAGGTGATACAGTACCTTGTGATGCTTCAATTGAATTAGCTAAAGATGTTGACGTACTTGTGCATGAAGCAACGCATGAAAGTGCATTAGGACAAAAAGCAATTGAGCATGGTCATTCTACCACTGTTCATGCAGCCACGATTGCTAAACAAGCCAATGTTAAAAGATTGATTATGACGCATATAAGCCCTCGATATTCTCTCAATGACAATGCTAAATTAGTTAATGAGGCTAAGAGCATTTTTATCCATACTGAAATCGCAACTGATTTTGCCACGTTCCAAGTATAGAAGAATATGCCGACATTATCGGCTAGTTTGCTGATGTTTCAATGAGTAATAAAATTTCGCAGGAAAAGCTCATTGAGCCTGAAATTTACAGATTCTGTAAAAAATATTCAGGAGTCTGTACCGTTTCATTTTTTATTCAGAATAAAATCATTAAATACCCATTACTTTAGAAAAAATAGGAAATATGCTGTATATTTCTTATTTTTTGTCCATAGCAGATTTTATTTAGTAATAAGCTTGGATAAACTTTAATGATCTGTTTTAAATTAGCATTCCTAATTTTTTCATCCAGTTCACATAATCATCTGCACTTTTATCTATATCTTTTTGTGTAATTTTATCCGGATAGTCTGGCTCATTATTTGCGCCATAAATTGCAAAAACGGGCTGATAATCAGCCTGAACGTAATTTATTGTTAATTCAAAGGGGCTGAGAATTTGCTCAAGTGTATGTTTATAATGTCCTGTTTGAGAATAGTCTGCTTTCTTTATACCTGCTGAAACAGCTAAACCAATTTTCTTACTTTTTAATTTATCGCCTAAGGCACCAAATGCCCATCCGTAAGTGAAAACGTCATCTAACCATTGTTTTAATAATGGTGGACAATTAAACCAATATATCGGAAATTGAATTACCAAATTTTGATGATTTTCAATTAAGTTTTGTTCGAAACCAGAGTCTATTTTATAAGAGGGATAGTAAGAATATAAATCATGTATGGTTACTTGTTCATGATACTGATTTAATCTATTAACCCAGCATCGGTTAACACTTGAAGAGGCTAAGTGAGGATGAGCAACAATCACTAAAGTGCGTTTCATTGTTAAATATTCCTTCTATATTTTTATCAATAATTAAGTCATACTAATATTAATACGATTAATTTTGAAGTACGGTAATTACTGTTATGTACTATCTTTATGGAAAGTATCTACATGGAAAATCATCATTGTGCCGAAGATCATTTTGAGGATAGTGGATTTAATTACACTCTCTCAATGATTCGAGGTAAGTATAAAATTGTTATTCTTTATTGGTTAAACGAAAATCAACCCTCAATGCGATTCAATGAACTTAAACGAAGCATTAATCATATTTCTTTTAAAACACTGAGTAATACCCTAAAAGAGATGGAAAAAGATAAATTAATTTTTAGAAAAGAATATCCGCAAATTCCACCTAAAGTGGAATATGGGTTATTAGAACGAGGTAAATCTTTAGTTCCTATTTTAGATATGCTTTGCCAATGGGGAAATAATCATAAAAATGACCCATTATCATAATCTGAAAAAACTTTATCCGCCGACATTGTCGGCGTATTTATATGACTAAAGGCAGAATTTGGTGGCGGAGGGATTGGTAATCCTGGAAGCTTTAAATTATCAAATTCTATTTATGGTATTTCTTTGCCTGATCTTTATTCCACTGTTGATTACAGTACGCAGCAAAGATATATAAATCAATATATCAGGACTATATTTAAGCTTTAGCATCAATGTAATAGCTGATAGCGATGCAGTTATACGGAATCCTTGCATAATCAGTTTGTTTGTTTATCTTGAGTTTATTGTGTTATCGATATAGCGGTATTTTTATGTGTATGGATTTTCTATATAAGTTTTAGCGATAAGCACGGATATGCGGCTATTGTTCAGAAAATAAGATTTCTGCTGTGTCTGATAGTGATACACGGAAAAAAACAGTGTCCTATATCCGCTGGATTAAGCGGTATTATTATAAATGGAACATTGCTTAAAGATGCCGGATTGACGGTGAATGCAGGCTCTGCCCTGCTATCAGGAAAAATTTTTATCCGGCGGTATAAATCATACCTGTTGCGACTGGGCTGATACAAAAAAAACGCCACCGCATTTTTGAAAAATGAAGTGGCGCTTATTACTGCACTATATAGTTATAAGTGTTAGTTATAATTATATATTTTTGTATGTCTATGTTATTTACTTTTAACTTATACTAAATAAGTTTAATCCGTACAGCAAGTGTTTTTTTCAGTTTTATGCTTTAGTTGCGATTTTAAAATTATAGTGTTGGAAAGTAACTACAGTATAACCAGTACAGTAATAATTACAGACGAAACTATCACTGTATACCGGTACGTGTATGCTCTAAATTGCGGCAATAACACAAAAAAAACCAAATTCAGCAAGAATTTGGTAAGGAAGTTTATGGCAATAATGGTTTTTAGTATGTGTGTGTTCAGTTGTTTATGGTTTGTTGTTGCGGAGTATGTAAGTTAAGCGATTTAATTGTCCAGTCGCGAATACGCTGTACCAGCTCGGGGTTTTGTTCCAGTTTCTGACCATAGCTCGGTATCCATTCATGCAGTTTTTGCTTCCATTCGCCGCTGACTTTATCGGCAAAGCAGTGTTCGAGTAATTCAAGCATAATGGATACGGAAGTAGAAGCACCCGGAGATGCGCCTAACAGGGCAGCCAGTGTACCATCGGTAGATTTTACCAGCTCAGTACCAAACTGTAGCACGCCACCTTTTTGCGGATCTTTTTTGATTACCTGTACGCGATTGCCGGCAACGGCCAGATGCCAGTCTTCATCGCGGGCTTCGGGATAAAAGGTACGTAATTCCTGCATGCGGTCGGTAAAGCTTAATCGTACCTGCTGTATCAGGTAATGCTCAAGGGCGAAGTTATGTACGCCGACGGTGAGCATGGGGCAAATATTGGCAAAATTCAGAGTCTGGAACAGATCTTTAAATGAACCGCATTTGAGAAATTTGGTGGTAAAGCCGGCAAAAGGACCAAAAAGCAATGCATCTTCGCCATCGATAACCCGTTTATCAAGATGCGGCACACTCATCGGCGGGGCGCCGACTGATGCTTTGCCATATACTTTGGCATTATGCTGTCTGACAATTTCGGGATTTTTACATACCAGCCACTGACCGGATACGGGAAAGCCGCCGTAGCCTTTGCTGGCTTCAATCTGGCTTTTCTGTAGCAGTCTGAGGGAGCCGCCACCTGCGCCAATAAATACAAAGCGGGCAGATACTTGTTGGCAGGTTTGATTAATTAAATCTTTGATTTTCAGGTGCCAGCGGCCATCTTGCTGTTTCAAGTCGATAATTTCGTGTTGCAGATGCAGTTGACAGCCGTGACTGGTGAGGTTGTTAATCAGGATGCGGCTTAAGGCGCCGTAATTGACATCGGTACCCAGATCCGACCAGGTAACGGCTATTGGCTCACTGTTATCCCGCCCCTGCATCATGAGCGGCACCCACTGGCTAATCTGCTCTTTATCTTCGGTATAAACCATATCCTGAAACAGGCGGTATTGCTGCAAGGCGGCAAAACGTTTACGCAGAAAAGCAACATCAGTTTCACCGCGTACAAGGCTCATATGCGGCACACTGCGGATAAATTCACTGGGATTGGCAATCATGCCGGCATCGACAAGTGATGCCCAGAATTGTTTGGACAATTCAAACTGTTCGATAATTTTAATTGCTTTGGATACTTCGATTGTGCCGTCTTTCAGCTCAGGGGTGTAGTTGAGTTCGCACAGGGCTGAATGACCGGTACCGGCATTATTCCATGCATCTGAGCTTTCTGTAGCCACTCCAGCGAGACGTTCGTAGATATTAATCTGCCAGTCTGGCTGTAACCCCTTAAGAAAGGTTCCCAGTGTCGCGCTCATTATGCCGGCGCCGATTAATACTACGTCTGCTGAGCTATCGCTATTGGTGTTTTTCATAACGCAAACTCTTTTCTCTTCTCTTCAGGCTACTCTGATTAAATGTTTATCTGGAAGTTCGCACACGGAGTAATCAATATTGGTGTGATTTACTTGTTTTTGACTTAAATCATTGACAATAACAAGTGGTTAATTTAAGCACTTTTACTAACAGGCAGCAATAGCAAAATACGGTATGTACCAGACTCTATGGCTTTTTATTAACTATTTTATTGTTTATTAAGAAAATTGTTTTTTATTAGCATGACAATGCTATTTTATAGTAACAGCAAATGATTATATCTTTATTGTTTTAAATTAATTTTTATATATTTTTATACAAATTTTTACAAATCAATAACAAGGGTATTATAACTATGCCGGCTATGACCGCTGCGGTTATGGCTATTTTTTCTGTGCCTGTTGTTGCAAACGGCTTACACACAGCGCACTGATGGCGGCGGCCAGTGCATTAAACAGTATCGGTATCCAGTCCAGCGGCCAGCTAAATAGCCAGTTTTGCAGAAGTGCGACTGAAAAAGCAATAATGGCGGCGGCTGCGGCTGCGCTGAGCAGAAAGCGCGGCAGACGCCAGACAAAATAAGAGCAGAATACGGCCGCCAATAGTGAAGGAACTAACGCAAAAAGCATGCAGCCACAGATAAGTACAAGAATAAGCTTGATATCATTGAAATTAAGTAAGCTGATCTGCATCAAGGGCAGTTCACTATTGGCGCGCCAGTAAAATAATATAGTACAGAATAAAGCGGTGATGATTACACTGCTTAGCGTTTGCAGCATAATTGCGGGCAGTCTGGCCAAAGCTGATGGATGATGGGTATGGATCTGCTTGTGCTGCATGATGCTGTCCCGTTCTGATCGGCCGGCTAACAGGAGCCGGCTTGTGTTATTCAGTGTACCTGACAATGCCGTATGCAAGTATGCTGTTTGGTGTTAAGTATCTCTGACTACTCCGGCATGATACTAGATACTTTACCGCAGCCGGTGCAGAAAAAGCCAGTGATTAAGCTTCGCTGGCACCAAATAACAGATTTTCTTTAATCGCACGGATTTTGTCCCGAATCTGTGCTGCCTCTTCAAACTGTAAATCACGTGCAGCAGCCTGCATGGCTTTTTCCAGTTTGGCGATTTCTTTAACAGCATCATCTTCGTTATGGATTTCTCCAACTTTGAGTTTGCTGCGACCTCGCCCTTTGCTGCCGTTTTCATCGTGGTAAACGCCATCTATCAGGTCGCGTACCTGTTTTTTAATTTGCTGAGGCACGATACCGTGTTCTGCATTAAAGGATATCTGGCGGGCACGGCGGCGCTCGGTTTCGTCTATGGCGGCTTTCATGGAATCGGTAATTTTATCGGCATACAGTATAGCTTTACCGTTAACATTGCGGGCAGCGCGGCCTATGGTCTGAATCAGGCTGCGGTGACTGCGCAGAAAACCTTCTTTATCCGCATCCAGAATTGCCACCAGTGAAACTTCGGGAATATCCAGCCCTTCACGCAGCAGGTTAATACCTACCAGTACATCAAACAATCCCAGACGCAGGTCACGAATGATTTCTACCCGTTCGACGGTATCAATGTCACTGTGCAGATAGCGCACTTTTACACCCAGCTCGGCGTAGTAATCGGTAAGCTGTTCGGCCATGCGTTTGGTTAGCGTGGTGACCAGCACGCGCTCGCCCAGCTCGCGGCGGATATTGATTTCCGAGAGTAAGTCGTCTACCTGTGTAGCCACAGGACGGATAATGATTTCCGGATCCACCAGACCGGTGGGTCGCACCACCTGCTCGACTACCTGACCGGCATGTTCTTCTTCATATTTCGCCGGTGTAGCCGACACAAATATGGTTTGCGGCATCACCCGCTCAAATTCATTGAATTTTAACGGCCGGTTATCCCGCGCAGACGGCAGGCGAAAGCCATAATCCACCAGATTCTGCTTACGTGAAGCATCGCCCTTGTACATACCGCCAATCTGGCTGACGGTAACATGGCTCTCATCGATAAACATCAGTGCATTTTTGGGCAGATAATCCATTAATGTAGGCGGCGGCTCTCCTTCCGGTTTGCCGGAAAAGTGGCGTGAGTAGTTTTCAATACCTTTGCAAAAACCCATTTCATAGAGCATTTCCAGATCAAAGCGGGTGCGCTGTTCAATGCGCTGCGCTTCGACCAGTCTTCCTTCATGGGTAAACCATTTAATCCGGTCGCCCAGCTCCTGTTTGATGTTTTCGCATGCCCGCAATACGGTTTCGCGCGGGGTAACATAGTGGCTGGACGGGAATACGGTATAGCGCCCGACCCGCTGTTGCAGGCTGCCGGATATCGGGTCAAACAGCTGCATGCGGTCTACTTCGTCGTCAAACAGGCTGACACGCAAAGCCAGCTCAGAACTTTCTGCAGGGAAAATATCAATCACATCACCGCGCACGCGGAAAGAACCGCGGGCAAAGTCGATATCGCCCCGCTCATACTGCATGGCTACCAGACGCGCGATGATATCGCGCTGGTCGATTTTCTGCCCTTCTTTCAGGTGCAGAATCATCTGGTGATACTCATTAGGGTCACCAATACCATAAATGGCCGATACAGTTGCCACAATCACCACATCCTGACGCTGCATCAGGCTTTTGGTGGCACTCAGACGCATCTGCTCGATATGCTCGTTAATGGCCGAATCTTTTTCAATAAACAGGTCTCGGCTGGGCACATAGGCTTCCGGCTGATAGTAATCATAATAGGAAACAAAATACTCGACTGCGTTTTCCGGAAAAAACTCACGCATTTCCGCATATAACTGGGCGGCAAGCGTTTTGTTATGCGCCATGATAATTGCCGGCCGGCCGCTTCGGGCAATCACATTGGCCATGGTGAATGTTTTACCGGAACCGGTAACGCCGAGCAGAGTCTGGCCGGACAAACCGTCTTCCAGCCCCTCCAGCAATCCTTTGATTGCAGCCGGCTGATCACCAGCAGGGGGAAATGGCTGGTGCAGTTTAAACACACTACCCGGATACTGAATAACATCCATAAGTTGGTAACCTAAATAAAATTCAACTCAGCAAAAAATCACGGCTGAAACAGCCAAAACCGCCGGCAGCGGTTTTGGCTTACAAATAAGGCCATTACAGGTAAAAAGCAAGTTTGAGCATAATGCTTTATATCACTTTTGCTTGCTGAAATACCGGCTGCTGCCAGACTTTACTTTTTATGGTGGTTTTCTAACAAATCACTTATTTAATCAGAAAGTTAATATTCCACAGCAGCCAATCAGGCATATTATGCCGAGCCTGCCCTGCCGGCCGGTGGTTTTGCGTTAGCCGACAGCAGGCAATAGATGGTTGGTGTAATCATACTGCGCCCTGTCTGGCTGTGTTGTAAAACCCGCTAACGGGTCTATTTTTATGCGCTTTTCCGGATTGATTTCTGTATTACAGCCATTCAGAAATATTATAATCAAATCATTGATTACACCAACCAGAATAACCGGTGAGTACCGGCAGAATATTGTTATACAGGGGAAAAAGTATCATGGGTAAACTCAGTCTGGGCAAATGCCAGCCAATTGAAATTGATGCCGATAATCCGTTTAAAAACGATGCACTGGGCAGAGAAACCAATATCACCGTCCTGACTCAATTTATTACCAGCTTTGAACAGTCTATTGTACTGTGTATTGATGGTGGCTGGGGACAAGGTAAAACCACCTTTATCAAAATGTGGCAGCAGTACCTGAAGAATCTGCATATACCTACAATTTATTTTAATGCTTGGGAAAGTGATTATACTGACGATGCCTTGATTGCACTGATTGGGGAAATTAGTTTATCTATAAAGGAATTAGAATTTCAGGATAAAACTAAGGCTGAAAAAATAATTGCCCGTATCTATGAATATACAGCCAATCTTACTAAAGTTGTTTTACCTTCTGTTACTAATCTAAGCATTAAAGCCCTTTTCGGCTGTTTCACCAATACAAATGAACTAGCCAAAGCCTTAGGTGCATTAAGTGAATCTCTGGTGAAAGAACAGATTAAGAAATACGAAAAATCTCGCAAAACTTTAAGCAAATTTAAAGAAGAATTAAGTAAGCTGGCACAATGTTATACGGGCGGCGATAAACAAAAGCCGTTGATAATTTTTATTGATGAACTGGATCGCTGTCGCCCTGATTTTGCGATTGAGGTGCTGGAAAAAGCCAAACATTTGTTTAATGTGGATAATATTATTTTTGTACTGGCGACGGATAAAACTCAGCTTGGTCATTCTATCAGGGCTGTGTACGGTCAAGGGCTGGATGTTAACGGCTATCTGCGCCGGTTTATTGATTTTGATTATTTGCTCCCACTATCAAATCACACATATATTGAATATTTAATAAATAAATATTCACTTAAAAAGTATTTACTGAAAAAAGAAACACACTATATCGATCCTAAAAGTTTTTTAGAAAATATGGTTGATAAATATAATTTAACTTTAAGAGAACAAGAAGCATTCTGTAATATTTTCAATATTATTGTTAGAACGAAAAATGATGCCTGGTTTGACCATTGGGTGATTTTTATATGCATCTTTTTAATTATATTGAAATTAAAATTTCCGGATATATATAAAAATTTGGAAAACAAAAATAATAGTTATAGTGATTTTCTTGATGAAACAATAAAAAATATTGATTCACATTGTACTTCAGATGATATAAATTCTAATTGTTACTTAGAATTATTAGAATTTTTATTTTTAGAATTTTTAAGATCGTTGCCATATATTTATAATTCAAATTCATTAGAAGAAGTAATTAAGAAAAATGCAAAAAAATTTAATTTTGATGTAAATAAAATAGATAGGCTATTAGGTATTCCTGTTAGATATGGAGATCCTTGTATAAGTTTACCAATACTGTTAGACATAAAAAACTCCATTGAAATTTCTAATTCATTTGAAATTAATTAATTTTCCGGATAGGTATTTATCTACATTTTCTATCTTCTGTTTCCGAATAAAGAATTAATATCCAGAAATATTGAAAACTGCTGGCAAAAATAACATTTGAATAAAAAAACCGCCATACAGGCGGTTTAAATATTTATTTTTTCGGTGTACGTTTAGAATAATCAATGGCTTTGTAATAATCTGCGCCACTGCCTGCCGGCGGTTTGGCTGCCTTCTTAAGACAGGCATTAATCACTGTTTCATCATTCAGTCTGAACTGTTTACTGTCCAGTTTACCGCTTAAGGCCTGATTTTTGATTTTTTTAGCGATATTGATTAAATCCTCACGTGACATGAAACCGGTCAGATTATAAATCCGGTTCTCAGCAATTTCCTTTTCAAGGCCGTTTCTTTTTATCAGATTATAATATTGCAGCATGCCATTATTCAGATATTCTTCCGGCGTGCCTTTCAGAAACGCCGCTCTGATTTCGGTGGAAACAACATTATCGGCAGCAGATAAAGATTTCTGCCCTTTGTAGGCCATGTCATACTGATTGTTGGCTGTGGATACAAAAGCTTTTAACGTAATGCACTGCGGCGGCAGATCATTCACATCGCTGGTTTCATAATTGTATTCTTTGGCAGCAGCGCCTGCCGATATACAAAACAATAAGACAGAGGTAAGCAGCAGTTTGTTCATACGGTTTTCCTGGTTAATCAGATATTGCTTTAACTTTATTTATCAAATCAGATAAAGCAGAGCTTCTATTCAGACAGCAGACAATAAAGCTTAAATTCTGTTTCTCTTAATCCATGATAACTTCACAATAAAGATATCAATGAATGATTAATGTTTAAAGATATAGTTTATATGGTAAATAAGTTTTATATTTTTTTGTCTGCCGAAGTCATTTTCTCCGCATACTGAGTTGATTACTTACCTAAGTGATTTCAGTTAGTCAAATCAGCATTTTTTAGATAAATCTGAATAGCTTTGCCGGTGTATCCCAGAGTATATTGTGTGTCAGCTGTTTATCCTGCAACAGCATATTCAGCTGTGCAGACAGATAATCAGAGGTAATCTGCTGTTCAAATTGGGTATGCGGCCAGTCACTGCCCCACATCAGCCGGTGGCTGCCCAGATTTTCTACTAATAAAGGGATGGCAGAAGTAAAGAATTTGTGACCTTCTGCTGCGGCTGCACTAATCCGGTATGCTCCGGACAGTTTGCACCATATCATTCCGCTACGCCCCCACTCGAGTAACTGCTGAAAACCATAATCGCGGGCAGGCTGACAATCCGATGGCCGGCCGAAATGATCAATCACCACTTTCACATTCTGTTTGAGCAGTGTTGCAATCATGTCACTGAGTTTGTTACTGCGGCAATGTACTTCTACATGCCAGTTGAGCTCTTTTACTTTATCAAGCAGATTTTGCCATGAATCGGTTTGTAAATCCGGCTGGACACCATCAATAATATTCAGGCGTATACCGACAATACCGCCTTTATCCAGTGCTGCAAGTTCAGGCATTGTGATAGAGGGCTCAACACAGGCAACGCCTCTGAGACGGGGTTTAGTCTGTGCAATAGCCTGAAGCATAAAGCTATTGTCATAACCCAGAAAACTGGGCTGAATCAATACGCCATGTGTGCAGCCATGAGCATCCAGATGCGCCAGATAATCAGCGAGCGGCGCATTTTGTGCCGGTGTGTAGCGGCGGCCGGCTACCATCGGTAAATCCAGCATAAAAACATGGGCGTGGCTGTCTATAATACCCACTGACTCCTGATTCATGTTATTTCTCTTTCTCAATCTGCTATTTGTCTGATATCTGACCGTCCTGATCAATTTCGCTTAAGTCGCGCCCTTTGGTTTCCGGTAACAGCAATACGCTAATGACCACGATTGAATAAGCCCAGCTGGCATCTATACCGATGGCTGAACCCAGCGACATTGAAGCGCTCATATGCCCCACCAGAGACGGAAATGCAGAGGAAAGAATACGGCCGAAGTTATAACAGAAGCCTACTCCTGCACCTCTGTATTTCTGCGGATACAATTCATTAAATAATGCCCCAAGACTGGAGGGGATGCCGGCAGCAAAGAATCCCAGCGGAAAACCCAGAAACAGCATCTGGGTATTGGTTAAGGGGACAAACAGATAAATACGTACAGTAATCACACAACATATAGCAAAGCAGGCAACATTAAAACGTCTGCCGATTTTATCGAGTAAAACTGAACTGGCCATACAGCCACACCAGAAGGCAACGATGATTACTGCCAGATAGGCACTGGAATTGAGCACAGAAAGGTGGCGTTCTTCTTTCAGATACGTAGGCAGCCATGACATGATTGCATGATAACCGCCATGTGCGCCCAAACCCAGTAAACCGCCTAGTAAAGTAATACGAATCAGTGAAGGAGAAAAGATACCGAACAATGCTTCTTTAATAGGCATGCTGTTTTCGTTTTTCGAAACTACGCTAGCTTGTTTTACTGGCTCCTGTACATGCCGGCGTACATAGAAAATCAGTAATGCCGGCAATAAACCAACTGCAAACATGATGCGCCAGGCGAAAGTTTCCGGAGCCAGACTGAATACAATGGAAAATAGTATAACAGCCAGTCCCCATCCCACTGCCCATGCACTTTGTACTGTTGCCATCACTTTGCCGCGATACTGGCTGGAAATGGTTTCTGCCATCAGTACAGCTCCGGCTGCCCATTCACCGCCAATACCAAATCCCTGTAAAGCTTTCAGCACCAGCAACCAGTGATATTCGGTAACAAATGCCGCCAGAAATGTAAAAATTGCAAACCATATAATCATAATTTGCAATGTTTTAACGCGTCCGTACCGGTCTGAAAGAGCTCCTGCAAACCAGCCACCCAGTGCTGAAGTGACAAGTGTGGCACTACTGAATAAGCCGGCCTCCCCTCTACTGATAGCAAAATATACAATTAGTGACGGAATCACCAAACCAAACATCTGTGTTTCCAGAGCATCGAGTGCCCAGCCACTAAAGCATGCCCAAAAGGTTTTTCTTTCATTTCCTGATACTGCCCGGTACCACGTAAACATAAAGTTTCTCTTTCTTTATCTAATTTAGAGAAGATCAATTTGTTGTGCTTGCAGCAGAGATAGAACTTAATTTTTAAAACTTTATGTCTTTAATTTACGCTTAATAGCATTTAAAGCCAATAAAAAAACATAATGTTATTCAAAACAAAATAAAACAGATGAAATTTTTCATTAATAACCCTTTTTTTGATAATCAATCTATTAAACATTAAGATATACAAGATTTATCTTTCCAGATATATACACTAGTATATTAGTCTTTTTCCATTTAACTACAATTATATACAATAAAGTTTTGATTTTAAGCAAATCTTTAAGTCTTTATTGCACACAAAGGTTATTAATTAATAAATTATTTTAATTCTAATAAAATTGGTACATTTTGTGCACCTTTTTTTCTATTACATTTGTTTTAGCAACAAACTATGAAAATTTATTCTTAATAAAGAATATTATTTTAATAATAATATTTTTTTAAAAATAAATACCAATAAATATCCAATATCTATCCGTAGTTGTCCCTGACAAGCGTTAAAACATTCATTTTATTTGGCATACAATTTATGCAAATAATATTAAATGATTATTATGGTGAATGAACCATTTTATGGTCAGACAATATATATTTTTATTTTATTTTTATAAAAAATTATATATATCTTTGTCTTGATGTTTATTTATCATCCATCTTATTCTCCCTGAGTTTAAACTTTGATTAAATTAAAACAAACCCATATATCAGATTATATTTTTAAACAATATATCTAATCAAATTAATTTTTACATAAAAAATTTAATTTTAACATTAAATTTCTCTTACTTCATTCGATTTCTCTCACATAAATTTTTAATAACCACTGCTTATCTTTTTAAAATTGATTATTTCAACCTCAAAAAAATACAGGTACTAATTAAAACTGATATTTTGAGGATTTTTTATTAAGTTATGTAATATTTTTCTTTACAATATAAGTTATATTAATAAAATTGTTGGTATTTTAAAAAAGAAATCATATTTAAATGGATATTAAACAAATTAAAACTGATTCAGACAAAACAACTGAATCACTTAACACTGAGGAACAACAAGTAGTAAATGAGCATTTTAAATTACTAGTGCATAATGCAATAGATTTTTTAGAAAAATCAGTCAATTATTTTGAAAATGATTTGAAGGTTTCTATTATTTGCTTGTGCTCTGCTTTTGAACTTTTTCTCAAAGCTCGAATAATTAAAATTGACTGGAAACTAATTTTTAAAAAGCAAAAAAATGCAACGATAGAAAATTTTATTAACAAAGAATTTACTTCTATTAATCCTGACGAAGCTAAAAAAATTCTTCAAAAATTTGATAAAGATAGTTTATATTTAATTAATCATAAAGTTTTTGAAGAATTAAAAGACCTTAGAAATAATATTATTCATTTTTTTTCAGAAGATACTCAAAATGAGGACAAAGATAGGATTATCATAAACCGATATAAAGCTCTTTATTGTTTAGATAAATTATTACAAAATCAATGGAAAGAATTCTTTAAGGATTTCGATAGAAAACTTAAGATTATTACAAAAATGCTATTAGAGCATAAACCATATCTGCAACTTAAATATGACAACTTACAGGATGAATTAAAAAGTTATGAGATTAAAGAAACTTGTAATGTTTGCAGCTTTAATTCATCAGTTAAAACAAATATATACCATAAATTGATTACAGAATTTACCTGTAAAGTATGTGAAACAATGCAATTTCAAATCAAATATAATTGTCATAATTGCAAAACAGATATACTCTTAAAAATTCCAACCTCAATAAAATTAGAACCCCAAGAATTAAACACACTAATTTGCACGAAATGTGATGATGAAATTGTAGCTGATGATATTCATACCTATTTAGCTAATAATCAAAAAACTATATATGTTACTGATTCTGATAATTTAGACCAAAAATGGGTAACTTGTTGGTACTGTGAAAAAGAAGGTTCTTGTGTCGAATTAGAAAAAGATTATTATTTTTGTTTAAACTGCTTTGCTTTTGCATCAGGTATTTCTAAATGCCAATACTGTAATCACTCATTTACGGGTAAAGATACATTAGATGAAGAAGATAGTTATGTTTTTGGATGCCGATTTTGTGAAGGATATTTAGGGAATAATTGTCATAATTAATATTATCTGTTAAAACTGTAGTGATGAAAAAAACACCATCAATACTGGCGAAGTAATATTAACAATAAAACCAAAGCTGATTGCCACCGGTACAGCAGTAATGCCGCCGGAAGACTGTATTACTGGTAAAGTAAAATCCAGACTGGTTGCACCACCTACGCTGACGGCTGTAGTAGGATAACGACGCATCAGTACGGGAATAAAAATAAGGGCAAAGAATTCGCGTGCCAGATCATTAAACATGGCAATACTGCCCCAGACAGCCCCGTAAGCCTGACTCATGATAATGCTGGAAAGTGAATACCAGCCATAACCGCTGCTAAGTGCCAGCCCTTTACTTACAGACACATCAGGCATAATCAGGGCAAATAGCAAACCGCCAAGCAGGCTGGCCAGTGTGAATAATCCGGCACAGATAACGCCGCGGCGATTGAGAAATACCTGATGCAGAGTAATGCCGCTGCTGCGCAACTGCATGCCCACCAGTAAAAGTAAAATTATCAGCGCTTTATTAACAGCAGCCAGCGGGCTGCCCAGCCAGTCAAAAGAGAGATAATTGCCGGCGATCAGCCCGGCAAGCAGACAACCAACCTGCTTGAGACTGCCCATAATACTGGTACTGCCGGACTGGCCTGTTTGCTGCTGCCGGTTCAGCCGCCACGGATAACGGCGGTCAAACCAGATAAATATCAGTAGATTGGCTGCGATCAGGCAGATGAATAATACCGCTACAGTTAAGCTGATATTAGCCAGTTGTGCGCCCAGATCGGGCTCTTGCGCCAGTGATAATCCTATTAGAAATAAAATCAGATATACCAGCCATGCCAGCCCGTAATTCAGCCAGTTTACAACCCGTACCGGTGTGGGTATGCAAAATCCGATAAACAAGGGAATCAGGATGATTAGCAGGGAGATTAAATGTTGCATGGATAATTGTGTACGGCAAAATTGGGATAATAAACGGTTTGGCTACAGGCTGGTACAAAACAGGCAGCACATTGTGTGACAATGGCTGCCTGTGAAATATACGTTCAGGTTTTACTGGTCAACGAAAGCGCGTTCGATAACGTAGTCACCACGCTGCCCCATTTTCGGGGAAATAGTCAAACCAAAACTATTAAGTGTTTCACAGCTGTCTCTGAGCATTTCGGGGCTGCCGCAAATCATCGCCCGGTCGTCAGCAGGATTAATCGGCGGCAAGCCAATGTCGGTAAACAGTTTACCCGATTTCATTAAATCAGTCAGGCGTCCGTGATGGATGAAATCTTCCCGGGAAACCACCGGATAGTAAATCAGTTTTTCACGTACTAATTCACCCAGATATTCATGATTGGGTAACTCTGTGGTGAAATGATCAAAATAGGCCAGATCTTTTTTATAGCGCACGCCGTGAATCAGAATAATTTTTTCAAACTGTTCATAGATGTCCGGATCTTTGGTTACGCTGAGAAATGGTGCCAGACCGGTACCGGTAGACAGCAGATACAGATGTTTGCCGGGGTTAAGGTCACCGACAATCAGGGTACCGGTGGGCTTTTTACTCACCAGTACTTCGTCACCCGGTTTCAGATGCTGTAAGCGGCTGGTTAACGGACCATCCTGTACTTTAATACTGAAAAAAGCCAGCTCTTCTTCCCAATTGGCACTGGCAATACTGTAGGCTCTCATCAGGGGTTTACCGTCTACCATCAGACCAATCATCACAAACTGACCATTCTGAAAACGTAATGATTCGTCCCGTGTGCAGGTAAATGTGAAATATGCGTCTGTCCAGTGGTGTACAGACAATACTTTTTGTGTGTTATAGGCTGCCATTAATTATCCATGGTTAAGGAAAGCGGTATTATTAGCGTAAACCGAAAACACGCCAGCTTTCTGTTGCCATTCAGGGACATTTTATGCTCTGGTTGCTGACGTAAGGTGTGAATTTTAAGACAATTTGATGTGCTGTTCAATGGGTTTTAGAGTATTCACTTTAATAAAAGTACTCTGTTTCAGGCAGTTTTATCTAAACAGCAGTAAATATATCAACAGGTTGCCATAAATATAGCAACCTGTTGATGTTAAGCTGGTTTATCCGCAGTTACAGACGGCCATGGCACAGTTTGTATTTCAAACCGCTGCCACACGGGCACGGATCGTTACGACGAATAACAATACCGCGTGCTTCCAGAGCTTCGGGGCTGAAATCTTCATCTTCTGCTACATTATCAGCAGCGAATACTTCTTGCTGCTCTTCTTCAGAGGCCGGTTGAAAACGCACTGAAATCAGCAATGAAGCAACGGTATGGCGAATATTGCTCCACATGGCCTGAAACATTTCAAATGCTTCGCGTTTGTATTCCTGTTTCGGATTTTTCTGGGCATAACCGCGCAGATGAATACCCTGACGCAGGTAATCCATATCGGCCAGATGTTCACGCCAGCGGCTGTCAATGATTTGCAGCATAATGTCGCGTTCAAATTTGCGCATGGTGTCGATGCCAACCAGTTCGACTTTATAAGCATAATCTTTTTCTACTATATCCAGCAGACGTTCAGAAATGCTTTCGTTGTCGAGGCTGTTGTCTTCTTTAAGCCAGTCATTGATGGAAACTTCAATATTGTAATCAGCAGCCAGTTTGTTTTCCAGACCGGAAATATCCCACTGCTCCTCCATACTATCCGGCGGAATAAAGCTGTCTACAGTATCAACAATTGCATCATGGCGTATTTCCTGCATCATACCGTCAATATCGTTGCTGGCCAGAATATCGGCACGCTGATGATAAATAACCTTACGCTGGTCGTTGGCTACATCATCGTATTCAAGTACTTGTTTGCGCATGTCGAAGTTACGGTTTTCGACTTTGCGCTGTGCTCCTTCAATCTGACGGTTGAGCATTCCGGCTTCTATGGCTACGCCGCGTTCAGGAGCCAGACGGTTAAGAATGGCTGTTGCACGGTCAAGTGCAAACAGGCGCAACAGCGGATCTTCAAACGACAGGTAAAAGCGGCTGGAACCGGCATCACCCTGACGACCGGCACGGCCGCGCAGCTGATTATCAATACGGCGGCTTTCATGGCGTTCGGTACCGATAATGTGTAAACCGCCAGCTGCAATCACGGCATCGTGGTCAATCTGCCATTGCTGCTGTAATTTGTCGATTTCGCTCTTTTTCGCTTCTTCGGTGAGGCTGTCGTCGGCATTAATGGCATCTATTTGCGGTTTGATATTGCCGCCGAGCACAATATCCGTACCACGACCGGCCATATTGGTGGCTACGGTAATCATGCCGGGGCGGCCTGCCTGAGCAATAATATCCGCTTCACGCGCATGTTCTTTGGCGTTGAGAACATTGTGCCTGAGGTGTTCTTTATCCAGCAAGGCGGATACCAGTTCGGAATTTTCAATACTGGTGGTACCAACAAGGATTGGCTGACCTTTGGCATGGCGCTCTTTGATATCGGCAACTACAGCTTCGTATTTTTCTTCGATAGAACGATATATCTGGTCGTTCAGATCTTTACGTATCATCGGGCGGTTTGGCGGGATGATAACGGTTTCCAGACCGTAAATATTCTGGAATTCAAAGGCTTCCGTGTCGGCAGTACCGGTCATGCCGGCCAGTTTGTCATACAGACGGAAGAAATTCTGGAAAGTAATGGAAGCCAGTGTCTGGTTTTCTTTGTTGATTTCCACGCCTTCTTTGGCTTCAACAGCCTGATGCAGACCATCAGACCAGCGCCGGCCGGCCATCAGGCGGCCGGTAAATTCGTCAACAATAATTACTTCACCATCCTGTACCACATAATGCTGGTCGCGCTGGTAGAGTGTATAAGCACGCAGCGCAGCCATCAGATGATGCATCAGCATGATATTGGTGGTGGAATACAGGGAATCACCTTCCTGCAGCAAACCCATTTTGGTGAGAATCTGCTCGGCATGCTCATGCCCCTGATCACTGAGCACTACCTGCCGTGCTTTCTCGTCTACCCAGTAATCGCCCTCACCGTCTTCGCTTTTCTGGGCAATCAGCTGTGGCGGAATCTGATTCATTACCTGATAAAGGGTGACGTTATCGTCAGCCTGACCGGAAATAATCAACGGTGTACGGGCTTCGTCAATCAGAATGGAGTCTACTTCATCAACTACCGCAAATGAGAGCTCACGCTGCACTTTTTCGCTTTGATCACTTACCATGTTGTCGCGTAAATAATCGAAGCCGTATTCATTGTTGGTACCGTAGGTAATATCAGCCAGATAAGCAGCTTTTTTATCGGCATGATCCATGTTGCTGATAATGATGCCGACAGACATGCCCAGAAATTCATACAGCGGACGCATGATTCCGGCATCACGTGCAGCCAGATAATCATTCACGGTAACTACATGTACGCCTTTACCGGTCAGAGCATTCAGATAGACGGCTGTCGTGGCAACCAGTGTTTTCCCTTCACCGGTACGCATTTCGGCAATTTTGCCATAATGCAGTACCATACCGCCGATAAGCTGCACATCAAAATGCCGCATACCGAGTACACGCTTACTGGCTTCACGGCATACGGCAAAAGCTTCTACCAGCAGGCTATCGAGTTTTTCCCCATCAGCCAGACGTTGTTTGAATTCAGCAGTTTTAGCCTGTAGTTCAGTATCGCTTAAAGCCTGAATTTGTGGTTCGAGCGCATTGATTCTGGATACTTCTTTACGATATTGTTTCAAAAGCCGGTCGTTGCGGCTTCCGAGAATTTTTTTTGCTAAGTTTTTCAACATAAATCAACAGTCCGGCACCTGCTGGCGCAATAAATAGTAAGCTGGAAATAGGAGATTTTAACACAAGCGCCTACGCTGCTGTGCGGCTGTTTGCATGCCTGTGTCAATTATGTGCAATCTGAAGCTGTTCAGAAGTTACTGATTGCTGTTTATGGTGCTTAATATAATGGTAAAACCCTTTTTTCCAAGCATTGTCTGACACAACAGAAGCTGTTCATGTCTTTAACGCTGCTATATGAAGATGAAAAAATTTATATGCAATACCGATTATTACTGTTCCGGCAACTGAATTTTGTTTAAAAATAGTTGATTGCACACCAGTAGAAGGATATTGATTCATAATCAGAACTGAATAAATATTATTTATATTTCTTTAATTTTGTCATCCTGATTAAATTATTTTTTATCATTGCTTAAAGCGTCTGACAAATACACAGGCTGAAATAGCTCAATTGCTCTTTTCACTTAAACGGCGCAGTGCTGCCGCTAGCTCTGGATGATGTGTTAAGGCCTCTGCCGAACGTGCCAGCGTATCGCGCGCCACAGGGCTTAAACTGGCATGCTTTACTGCTTCGGGTTTTGATTCTGCCGGCTGAACTTTAACCTTTACAGTTTCAATTGAAGCATCAATCTGCCGCAGTTGCGGCAATAATGCCGGCAACACCATACGTAAACGTGAAGCAGCCATACTATTTTGCGCAATCACCACCAGACAGCCGGTGCGTACACAGGCAACACTAAACTGAGTTCGCATACTTGCCGGCAACTCTTGTTTCAGACAGTTACTCAGGCGTTGCCAGTGTGCGGATTGCTGCAATAATTGATTAAGCTGGGCGTTTTTTTTGCCGAATTGATTCAGGTTCATACTGCCATACTAACTTAATTTGCCGGTGACATCAGAATATTTGGTTTAGTTTGAAAGTTATAGCTAAGTTTACACTCGTTATATCAGGAGCTGATTTTATCCGGTGATTAAAAGCCGTTTTCCATAATAATCTGTCCCGGTACTCTGTTACGGTGCATGCTATAGCCCATATCCAGTAAGGTCTGAAAAGTATCGGTGACCATGGCCGGATTACCACACAGCATAAAACGGGTTTGTTCAGGGTTGAAATTCAAACCCAGTCCCTCTGCCAGCGTACCATTCTGCAATAATTGCGGCAGACGCTGACCGAGTGCTCCGGCAGTAGGTTCACGGGTAACCACCGGCTGGTAAGTCAGTTGGTCTGTATATTCGCCAATCAGAGGGTGATGGATTAACTCGTTTATATGCTGGCTGAAAATCAGTTCATTGGCATATGAAACGGAATGTACCAGTCCGATATGCCGGAAACGTTCCCAGACAGCAGGCTGTTGCAGCATAGACAGAAACGGCGCAATGCCGCTGCCGGTACTGAGCATGATCAGCTGCTCGCCATCAGTAAACCGCCCTGGCAGAAAAAAGCCAAAAGCGGTTTTATCCAGCAATATAGAATCGCCCGCCTGCAATTGTGCCAGCCGGGCACTCATCGGTCCGCCTTCAATCAATACCACAAAGTATTCGAGTGTATCTGCATATTCGGCAGATACAACAGAATAGGCGCGCCAGATAAAACCTGCGCCATCACGAAAGCCCAGACGCGAAAACTGACCGGCACTGAAGCGATAGGCTTCAGGCCGTGTGATGGCAAAAGTCAGCAGTTTAGGGGTATGCTGTTTGACCCAGAGTACGGTTTCTTCAGTAAATTTGGCTTCTGCGGCAGCCTGCATGCAGTTATTCCTGTGTGTGAACCACCGCCTGAGCGGTGACAGTATGATTACAGTCTGATATCGATATCCTGATATTTTCGGCTGGCTTCGGTATGACTGATTTCAATACCATCACTTACTGCCCATTTTCCATCATTAATACGCTGGTATTGCAGGCTGAAACTGCCATCACCGATTTTATGCAGGGTAAAGGTTTCGCCCGCCGGAATATAAAAGGTGCGTATAGCTGTAAATTTACCGGCGTGCAATTCGTATAATTGGGCAAATACCGGCGATTGCAAGGAGGTGGCATGTACGACAATATTGTTATTGCCGCGCTCACGCAAAACCGGATAGCCGGATACATAAGCAGCTTTAAGCGGGAAAAGTTGCCCATTGGGTGCCGTGGTAACTGGCATGCTACTCTGCTCATTAACGTTATTAGCCGGCGGATATGCCAGCCTCCACCACACTCCGCCCATAGCAATCAGTACGGCAATCCCCACAATCCATAACCAGCCGTGACCGCGTTCGTGCAGGTCGACAACTTTATCCTGATGGTTAGGCAATAAAACCGGAGGCGCAAATGGTGTCTGCCGGCGCGCCAGCAATGCAGGTGACAACCTTGCCTGCAGGCTTTGCCGCGCAATCCACACATCATGATGATGGCGCTGCTCCGGATCAGACAATACTGCATATGCTTTATTAATCTCAGCCATACGCTGATGTGCCTGCGGATTATGCGGATTGCGGTCCGGATGGTATTTTTGTGACAAAGCCCGATAGGCCGCACGAATGACTTCGTCGGATGCCCCTTGAGCAACATTTAATACTTCATAATAATTGTGCACGGATTTTTCACTTACACAGGTTAAATCAAGGTATTGAGTGCATGATTGATATCATCCCAGATATCTTCAATATCTTCGATACCGGCTGAAATACGCAGCAGGCCTTCACGGATGCCCAGTGATTCTTTAACTTCTTTACTCATGCCGCTATGCGACTGGCTGGCACTGTGATTAATCAGGCTTTCGACGCCACCAAGGCTGGCCGCCATCCGAATCATGCGCAGATTTTTTATCACACTATTGGCTGCTTCGCGACTGTTCTGACGTAAATAAATGGAGACCACTCCGCCAAAACCATGCTGCATCTGTTTACAGGCGATATCATGGTGTTCATGTTCCGCCAGACCCGGATAAAATACTTTTTCTACCGCAGGGTGCTGCTGCAAGCGTCTGGCCAGCTCAGCCGCATTGGATAAATGCCGGTCCATACGTACAACCAGTGTTTTGATACCGCGTAATACCAGTGCACAGTCCATCGGACCGGCCACGCCGCCGGTATTAATACTTAAGGCACGTAATAATTTTGCATGTGCAGGATCTTTTACCACAACAATACCCATCAGCACATCTGAATGTCCGCACAGGTATTTGGTTGCGGAATGAAAGACGATATCCACACCCAGATTCAGCGGATTCTGTACGTAGGGTGTCGCAAAAGTATTATCCATACCGACAATGGCACCGGCAGCTTTGGCTTTAGCAGACAGTTCGGCGATGTCTACCAGACGCAGCAGCGGATTACTCGGGGTTTCCAGCCATACCATTTTTACTTTGGTCTGTGCCAGTATCCGGTCCAGATTATCCGGATTGGTAAGATCGGCAAAAATAACGTTAACACCCCACTGGGCATATACTTCGGTTAATAAATCATAAGCTCCGCCATAAATATCGGCTACCGCAACAATGGTATCACCCGGCCGCAGAAAAGTACGCCACACAGCATCGATTCCGGCCATACCACTGCCATAGGCAAAACCGGCACAGCCATTTTCCAGCTCGGCGACTGTGTCTTCAAGTACTTGCCGTGTCGGATTGGAAATACGCGCATAACGGAACGGAATATTTTCGCCGATTTCATTCATGGCGAACATGCTGTTCTGATAAATAGGCGGCATTAGGGCACGGTTATGCTCTTCCGGCTGATAACTGGAATGGATGGTCTGTGTGGCAAATTTCATATTTTCTCCGTTTGATTACTGGTTTTGCTGTTCAGACAGCTGTTTATACGGGTAACGGCATTAATACTGAGGCTGCTAGTTTAGCACGCACTCTGGTTATCAGGCAGCATGCTGTTTCTTTTACACTAATCCCGACTGATTTGCTCGGAATTAAGGCATACAGTATAATTTTATGCCTTATATGCCGGCGGTTTCTGTGGTTTAACCATACTGCGCCGGCTGGATTCAGATTTGTTTTGCAAGGAAAAGTATCAGAATGGACACTATTGCCGACGTGCAAAGCAGTGTTGATAAACGCAATATGCCAATCAATCAGGTTGGTGTGAAAGGCTTACGCCTGCCGCTGAGTATTATTTGTGCTGCAGGTAAACAACATACTGTTGCTGATTTAACCATGACTGTGTCACTGCCGGCCGAACAGAAAGGCACACATATGTCACGCTTTATTGAGTTAATGCAGACACAGCATGACAGTATTGATTTTGCTGTACTGCGGCAGCTGACTGCCGCCATGTTAGAAAAACTTCAGGCAACGGCTGGTAAAATCAGTATGCGCTTTCCTTTTTTCCGGCAAAAGCAGGCTCCGGTAAGCGGTATTTCCAGCCTGCTGGATTATGAAGTGGTACTCAGTGGCGAAATTCAGGCTGGTATTTATCAGCAAACATTACAGATCATTATTCCGGTTACCAGCCTGTGTCCGTGCAGTAAGGAAATTTCTGCTTACGGGGCGCATAATCAGCGTTCACATGTCACTGTTACGCTGGTATGCACTGAATCAATTGCTGTTGAAGAAATTATTGATCTGGTAGAACAACAGGGTTCATGTCAGTTATACGGTTTGCTGAAACGGCCGGATGAAAAGTATGTTACTGAATATGCTTATGATAACCCCAAATTTGTTGAAGATATGGTTCGTGATGTTGCTACCGCGCTAAAAACTGATACACGTATTCAGTCTTTTACTGTAGAAAGTGAAAATTTTGAATCTATTCATAACCATTCTGCCTATGCACTGATACAATACCCGTAAACTGATTGTTTGCAGACTTAGCTTTATCTGGTAAACGAAATCAGAAAGCACTTAAGGGGAGATAATGACTACCCTTCGGTTCTGCCGGTAGTCATTTTCTTTGTTGATTGTTCAGGTTGAAATTACACTGGTTACAGTGACCATTTTTTATGTATCACAATCCTACCCGTTCTCGTGTCTGTATGACTTCCCTGTTAAAACTGATGTTTATGCTGCTGGTATTGCTGCCGGGGCTGAATAGTGCAGTGCTGGCTGCGGACAATAAAAAATTATTACCGCCGGAACAGGCTTTTGTACCGGAACTGATTGTTCATAATCAGGATATTCGTGTACATTTTGTTATTGCCGACGGCTATTACCTGTACCGGAATAAAATTCAGATTACTACTGAACCGGCAGATATCTTTGGTGAAGGACAATTTATCCGGCAGGGACAGCAAAAGCACGATGAGTTTTTTGGTACCCAGCAGGTTTACTATAATTATGCAGACGCAGTCTGGCACTATAGATCAGATGCACAGACTGTTCCGTATCAGTTAACTTTATCTTATCAGGGCTGTGCAGATGCAGGAATCTGTTATCCGCCGGTAGAAAATACATTTACCATCAGCCGTACCGGCAAATATCGTATTACGCCACAATCAACGCATATTCAGCCAGTCCCGCCGGATACTTTTACTGATCCTCCGGTTAAAGCTCCGCCACCGGAGTGGTCAGGCAGCTCAGGCGGGGACAGTCTGTTTCAGCTTTCCCGCGCAACACTGATTACCAATTTAATGACATTTTTTATTGCCGGTATGGGATTGAGTCTGACAGCATGCATGTATCCGCTGCTGCCGATAGTATCAGCCATCGTCATGGGTACCCGCCGGAAAACCACTAAATTGCGGGCATTTATCCTATCATTTGTTTATGTACAGGGGCTCGCTTTTACCTATACTATTGTTGGTATTGTTACTGCCCGTACCGGTGCGTTTCTGACCGGATGGCTGCAACAGCCTGCGGTAGTGCTGGCTGCCGCAGCCATACTAGTGATACTGGCTTTATCAATGTTTGATTTATACAGTATTCAGTTGCCGGCACGCTGGCAGACGTTTTTTCAGCGGGTCAGCGGCCGCTTTCATGGCGGACATTTGCTCTCTGTGCTGATAATGGGGGCATTGTCAGCGCTGATTGTCGGTCCCTGTGTCGCACCACCTCTGGCTTTTGCACTGGGTTATATTGCGCAGAGCGGGGATGCTGCTCTGGGCGGCATGGCTCTGTATGTTATGGCGCTGGGTACGGGCATTCCGCTGATTCTGATTTCTGTATTCGGTGTGCATATTCTGCCCCGTGCCGGTAAGTGGATGATTGGTGTCAAATATCTGTTCGGTCTGATGCTGCTGGGTGCAGCTACCTATATTGCCACTCCGTTTCTGAATTACTATCTGGTAGTCACTATTTATACTTTGCTGATGCTGATACCGGCAATCTATTTAGGCTGGCAGTGGTATCATTCATCAGTACGTCAGCGCTGGTTTAATGCGATTATCGGTATACTGTTTCTGGCTTGCGGGATTGGTTTTGTTTCTGCCAGCATAATGAACTGTGTGACGCCTTTACATCGTTTTCTTACTTTAACACCGCCAAACGGTCAGCATTTCGGTCGTTATTTCGATAAGCCGGAACAATTGCGTCAGGCTATGCAAGAGTTGTTTGATGAAGATCCGAATAAGCCGGTACTGGTAGATTTTTATGCAGACTGGTGTATATCCTGCAAGGAAATGACCGCATTTACTTTAAGTAAAGCTTCAGTCAGACGGGTAATTGAAGAAAAGCGTTTTTTGCAGATTGATGTAACCAATAATACGCCGGCACAACGCAGAATGATGCAACGCTATGGTCTGTACGGACCTCCGGGATTATTTGTTGTACACAGAAACGGCTATCGCAGCCAGCCACTGATTGGCTATGTACCGGCATCAGAATTGTTAAGCTGGTATGACAAACAAGTACAGAAAGCACAATAAATTCACAGCCTCTTTGCTTGCAAAGAGGCTGTTGCACAGAGAATTAACAGTGCATACTTTTTCTGTTTGAGTGTGTTTCAATCCTGATAATGACGATCAGCCACTTTCAAAGCGCGCCGTGCCAGTGCCAGATTGGCTGTTTTGCGGTCGAGTACCATAAACATAAACACACCTTGAACATTCTTCATCGGCCGTAATAAATAATATTGTTTATGCAGGCTGATAAGAATATCGTCTATAGCATCTTCATTGTTGTCCTGACCATAAAGGCGCTCAATAGCTTTTATTTCTGAACGTACAATTTCGGTATTGCCGGCGGACAGAATGTCAAGATCCATACCTGACGGACTAACCCCGTCTATAAACATTCCGCTTTCATAATCCACGACAGCACACGCCATGACACCTTTAGTTGCCGCTAACTCACCAATGACGCCATCAAATCTCACTGTGATATCCTTCTTTATATTGCCAGTATTTTAATATGGCAGAGTATTTAATTACCTATTTTCCAATTTTTTCCAGCTTTTGACCAGTATTAACTAATTTTTATTAAAATTTTTTAGTTTAAATTCTGTAAATATACTTTTATGTCAACGCAATAAAAACAGCTAAAGGCACAAAATCATTTTGACTAATCGCTCAGGCAGCTCCGGTACAGCTATAATAACAACCTTAACTGGTGCCGGATGCTGTTATGCTGTATGTTTATCAATCCAATCAATTATCTGATTTAGCTGCTTTATTTGCCAGCGTATATCAGCATACCTCACCACAGTCAGCATGGGCTGCAACAGAAATCGTGGTACAGAGTCAGGGTATGCGCCGCTATCTGAATCACTATCTGGCTCAGGAGCACGGTATTGCCGCCAATCTGCATTTCAGTCTGCCGGCCAGCTACATCTGGCAATTAACCCATCGGGTATTACCGCAAACACCAGCGCTTAACCCGTTTCAGTCAGAAGTATTGCGCTGGCGCTTACTGGGATTGTTTCATAGCCCGGCGTTCAGACAACCCCAATTATGCCAAACTGCTACCGCACTACATTCTTATCTTGATAGCAGCACACAGGCACCTTACCATCTGGCCGGAAAACTTGCTGATATGTTTGACCAATATTTAATCTATCGCAATGATTGGATAAATAATTGGCAGGAAAACAAATCTGCGAATCTGGGTGAAGATGAGCAATGGCAGGCAGAGCTATGGCGCTGGCTGAATAATGAATCAGATTTACCACACCGTGCCGGCTTAATGCAGGAATTTCTGAGCAAACTTGGTTCTGAACATTTACCCGAGCGGATATTCGTATTCGGTATTGCCACACTGGCACCGGTTTATCTGCATGCATTACAGGTAATAGCACAATATACTGATGTGCATATATTTGCGGTAAACCCGTGTGCTGAGTACTGGGGCAATGTGCTCTCAGCAGATATGCTGCTCAATAGTCAGGAAACAGACCTGAGTGTGGTTGGTCATCCTTTACTGGCCAGTCTGGGCAAACAGGGGCGGGATTTTTTTGATGCACTCAATGATCTGGGTGAAGTAGTGTATATGCCTTCTGTCTATGCTCAGTGTGATGAAGTGGCAGATACTCTGTTACACCGTCTGCAAAACGATATTCAGTGCCTGCAACATCCGAAACAGTCTGAACCACCCTACCGGCTGCAGGAATATGATAATTCCATTCAGATTGTGGCGGCGCATTCCTGCCTGCGTGAACTGCAAATTCTCAAAGAGCAGCTGATTCAGGATCTGGCCGCACATCCGCACTGGCAGCCGCAGGATATTGCGGTACTTACCCCTCATATTGGGCCTTATCTGCCTTTTATCCACGCAGTATTCGGACAAACGCAGGGCAACACGCCTGCTCTGCCTTACAATATTGCCGACGTTAAAATCAGCCTGCATGAACCCCTACTGCAATTATTCGAAAAACTGCTGCAACTGATGCAGAGCCGGTTTGATATAGAAACTGTGCTACCTTTGCTGGATGAATCTGCTCTGCGCGCACGTTTTGATTTAAACGACAGCGACGCAGAACTGATTCACCGTGTCTGGAGCGAACAAGGGGTACGCTGGGGTGTGGATGCAGATATGCGTCATGAATATGGCGGACAGGGTAAGCACTTTACCTGGCAGCAGGCGCGTGAACGTACGGTACTCGGCTGGCTGCTGCCGGAAAATAAATATACGGCACTGTGGCAGCAACAACTTCCGTGGTTCGGTGATATCGGCCAGACTGAAATTCTGGCACGCGCACAACAGTTAATAGATTGTCTGATTAAACATCATAGCTGCTGGCAAAAAGCAGCTACCATTCCCGAATGGATTGCGCGTACACGACAACTTCTGCGGGATTTAGCCGATACTGATTCTCTGTCCGGACATGCCATGCAGCAACTGGAAACCAGTCTGGCTGAATGGCAGGCGCAGGCAGCACTGGCACAATTTAATCTGACTATTGAACCGGCCATTGCAATCGAGCATTTGCAGAATTATTTATCCACTACCCGTCAGGCCGGATTTCTGCGCGGCGGGATTACCTTTTGCAGTATGGTACCGATGCGCAGCCTGCCCTTTCGCTGTATCTGTCTGCTCGGTCTGAATGACGGCGAATTTCCCCGTACTACAAAATCTGCTGCTTTCGACCTGATTGCACAGCACCCGCGCCGTGGCGATCGTGCCCGTCGCAACGATGACCGTTATCTGTTTCTTGAATCTATTTTAAGTGCGCGCGAAAAACTGTATTTGTCGTATATCGGTAAAGATATTCGTAAAAACGAAGAACTGGCCCCCTCTGCTCTGCTTTATGAGCTGACCGATGTTCTGGCCGCCATGACCGGCTGTAATCCGCTGGTATTTAATCAGCAGCATATCATCAGACACCCATTACAACCCTTTTCCTATCGCTATTTTAACGGCGATTTAGTCAGCTGCCGCAGTGATTACGCCACGGCACTGAATCAGAATACAGATAAGCCTGCGCCATTTTATGCAAAAATAACTGAACCGGAAAAACAAAATCAGGAAGTTGATATTGAATCCTTTATCCGGTTCTGGCGTAATCCGGTACGTCACTGGCTTCAGCAGCAGTTACAATGGCAGGCACCCTATCAGGAAACACCAATCAGTGCAGCAGAACCGTTTGCAATTGAAAACAGTGCATCGATTTATACTGCCTATACCCGTGCACGCCGGCAGCATCTGGATTTTGCTGAGGTAGATGCAGCACTGGCAGTAAGCGGACTGGTGCCTGAAGGCGAGCTGGGCGTGATTGTCAGCCAGGTTTTACGCAATCAGACACTGGCTCTGGACAGCAGCATACTGTTCAGTCCCGCTGTCGCCGATATTGCCTTTATTTTTGAACACGAACAGTTACAGCTAAGTGGCAACATCAGCCGTTTACATCAGTGCGGGCAGCTGATTGAACGGAATCACGCCCCGACAGCACCGGATAATATTGAGTTATATCTGCGCCATTTACTCCTCTGCGCTACTGAAAGCGAAGGTGCACAGGACACATATGAGCTTTATCCGGCCAAACCGCGCATGCTGGCAGCAATGAGCCTGATTGATGCGCAAGCACAACTGGCTTTATGGCTTGAGTATTACCGGCTAGGACAAAGCCGGCCACTGCCCTTTTTTCCGAAAACCAGCCTTACCACTGCCCTTAAGTGGTATCGTAACCGGCAAAAGAAAAACCGTGCACCTGAATATGGTGCCGAAGAACGCAGTACCGCGTTTAAAGTCTATGCAGACAGCCATAACGGAAAACCGCAGGCCGACTATCCTGAAGTAGCTCAGGTATTTGGCCGCGATGAAGAACTGCCGATTGACACCCCTCTGTTCTGGCAACTGATTGAAGAATTACTGCTGCCCATGACAGCAGCGTTGGAAACCGCTGATAAATTATAATGAGCCAAGCATTAAATCCGATTACCATGCCCTTAAACGGCAGCAGCCTGATTGAAGCTTCTGCCGGTACCGGGAAAACCTTTAACATTGCCGCCCTGTTTGCACGGCTGGTGTTACTGGAACGCATGCCGGTTGACGCTATTCTGGTGGTCACTTTTACCAAAGCAGCTACAGCGGAGCTGAAAACCCGTCTGCGTACCCGCCTTAATCAGGCTCTGGCTCTGTTACAAAATAATCTGCCTGCGGAACAGAATGACCCGATACTGCAACAGCTGATTGACTGTGCCCGCAGTCAGGATGATGATGCCAGCCTGATTCTACGTCTGCAGGCAGCCATTACCCAGTTTGACCGTGCAGCCGTTTACACCATTCACGGATTCTGCCAGCGCGTACTCACTGATTATGCCTTTTTATGCCAGACCCCATTTGATACGGAAACTATTGAAACTGATCCGGAAATGCTGTGCCGGTTTGCCGAAGACTTCTGGCGGCAGCAAGTAAGCAATAACAGCAGTATGGCCACGCTGGCTGTCACTTACAAACTTACCCCTGCCCGGCTTATGCAGGAAATGGGACGGCACTGCGGCATGGTAGATTTACAGGTACGCCAGCCGCCGGTTGCGGATATAGCCGGCATAAATAACTGCTGGCAACAGGCATGGCAGAGCGTATGTACACATTTCAGCCTTATTCAGGATTCATTCTGGCAGTTACATCAGCAACTAAATGGCAATATTTACCGCCAGAAAAGTTATCAGCAGCTTTTCACCGACCTGCAGCAGGTAATGGAAAGCGAAGTAAACTGCCATTCTTTTTCTTCTTCTGTACTGGAAAAATGTGCCAAACTGGCTTCATCCCAGCTACAGGAAAACACCAAAAAAAATCAAACACTCAATAATGAGCTGATAGCTAACATTGCCCCACTGGTCGAACTGGCAGAAGCTGTTGCTGCCATGCTGATTGCAGAAGACAGCATATCACTGCAATTACAGCTGGACTGTTTTAACTACGTGCGCCAGTGTCTGAATCAGCACCGGCGCAACAGCCACCAGCGCAGCTTTGACGATTTACTGGCAGATCTGGGTCTGGCACTGTCTGCGGATAATCCCATGTCTGAAACACTGGCCGCAGCACTGGCGCAAACATGGCAGATTGCACTAGTAGACGAATGTCAGGATACTGATCCGTTGCAGTACCGAATTTTCAAAACCGCGTTTGCCGAACAAAACCGCCCGCTTATTATGGTGGGTGACCCGAAACAGGCTATTTACCGTTTCCGTGGTGCTGATATTCACGCCTATCTGCGTGCCGCTGCCGATACCCCGCCACAGCAGCGCTATACCCTAACTACTAATTACCGCAGCCATCAGGCACTGGTACAGGCCATTGGCCTCCTGTTCAGCGGCAAAAAGCTGCCTTTTATTCTTGAGGGTATCAGCTATCCTCAGGTTCAGGCACAGGCAGAAAATAACCGTCTGCATTACAGTCACGACAATACTGTTATACCGGCGGTAGTGGTGCGCTGGCTGCATGAAAAAATAGATGTCAGCGATAAGGGAGCGGAAATTATCCCGAATAAAGACAGTCTGCGGACACGTGCGGCCGAATATTGTGCCTATGAAATTGCCGGCATGATTAATCAGGGTATGCGCGGAGAACTGCTACTGAGTAACCGTCCGTTACAGGCTGGCGATATTGCCGTATTGGTGCATTCACATAATGAAGGCCGCATGATTGCCGGCGCATTGAAACGCTGCGGCATCATGAGCGTCTCTCTTGGAAACCATTCAGTTTTTTCCAGCACTGAGGCACAGGCTGTCGAGGCTCTGTTACGTTTCTGGCTGCAACCGCAGCGCACTGAAACATTACGCTTTATCCTTGGCGGTGTATTGTTCGGCTGGACAGCAGCACAGCTGGCAGAACTGAACCGGAATGAAAATACACTGAGCGAATGGATACAGCTGGCACTGCAAACCCGCGAACAATGGCAGCAGTATGGTATTTATCCTGCCATACAGTGGTTTGCCGGCCAGACCGGCATGGAAATCAGATTGCTTACACAGCGCAATGAGCGCAGCCTGACCAATCTGTGGCAACTGGCCGAATTACTGGCTGCTGCTGAACAAACCCTGCCGACGGCCAACGCCCTGCTGAACTGGCTGACCAGTGCCATCAGCAACGAACGGTCAGCAGGTGAAAGCAGTCTGCTGCGACTGGAAAGTGATGAAGCACTGGTTAAAATTGTGACCATGCATGCTTCCAAAGGGCTGGAATATCCGGTGGTATTCTGTCCGTTTGCATGGGATGGTAAAGAGACCATTAATAATCAGGAACACTGGCAACGTCTGCATCAGCAGGATAAAGTGGAATTGATTGCCAATAGTTTGCTCAGTGACAGCGACCGGGATGAGCTGGAATGCGAAAGTATGGCCGAACGTTTGCGTCTGTATTATGTAGCCTTTACCCGGGCACGCGAACAACTGATACTGTACACTGCCGCCTGCAACAATACCGCCAGTAACCCCATGGCATGGCTACTGGACGGACAGCCGGACAATACCCTGAAAGAATCACGCCAATTCTGGCAGGAAACCCATAAGCCCAATCTGCCCAGTACTTTACGTGCTGCATGGCATCAATGTCTGGCTGCCGGCAACCCTGAGCTGTTTCAATGGTGTGAAGGTAATGTAGACCCTGCCTGTATTGATATCAGTAAAAAACCCGAACAACCTTATCGTGCACTAACACCGACAGTAAGGACTTTTCAATCCATACGCTATACCAGCTTCACCAGTCTGAGCCGGCATGATTACAGTCACCGCGAATCTGCTCCGGAAGAAGAAAAAATAGCACCTGCGCTGGATCAGGCTGAAGTACAGATTCAGCCGCTGAGCCCCGATACAGAAGCGGAAACACCTGTGCTCGCATTCGAGCGCGGTATCAACGCCGGACTTTGTCTGCATGCCATACTGGAACAGACCGAATTCAGCCTGCCGGCTACTGCAACGGAACAGGAGCATATTCTCGACTGTCTGGCGCGTTATGGTTTCGACAGCCGGCACAGCACCACCATGCAGACGCTTACTGATACCGTACGCCAATGCCAGCTGTCACCACAAACCATTATTGCAAACATACCTAAAGCACAACGAGTGGCTGAAATGAATTTCATGCTGCGGGTTGCCGATTTCAGTATCGCAGATTTACAACAGTGGTTTACCCACACATCCGGATTACCGCAATGTTGTGTTCAGGCAGCACAGGAGCTGGATTTTGCTACGGTAAACGGATTTATCAACGGGGCTATCGATCTTCTAGGCGAAGACCGGCATGGTCAGGTATATGTTATTGATTACAAATCCAACCATTTGGGAAATCGTCTGTCAGACTATACCCGGGAAAACATGGACGAGGCTATTGCCAGACATCATTACTACCTTCAGGCACTCATTTACAGCATTGCCTGTGCACGATTTCTGCACAGTCGCCGGCAGCTTCCGCCCAGTATCAGCGTACGTTATCTCTTCCTGCGCGGACTTAATCCGCACAACCAGAATGGCATATGGAAATGGGATATAGACACAGCCAGTCTCAGACCATGGCTAGTAGAACATGACAAAGTATAGCAGCTGCGGTATATTAACCATTCCAGCCGTATTTTTCGCTAAGGAAGCAACAACATGCTCAACAAGCCCGAAGAATTTATCATGGCCATACTTGCCGGCATATGGGTCGTTATCACCTTTATTATCTGTCGCTATCTGCATCTGCCAACTGATACGGGTTTATTAGTTACTACCCTGACATTGATATGGGCGCTGGTATTTTTCCTGTTATGGCAGCGCGGGCGTACATGCAAAATCTGGCCGGTTTTTCTGGGGCTTCTGGTTATGTGCTGGTGGCGCGCTATTTGTTACTCATCTACCGAGATTATTCTTAACAATGATAACAGTACCTCCACACTGGTACACTGGTACGGCAGCTGGACAGCTCTGATTATTTATGCGCTGATTCCGGTCATTGCCGGTTACGGATTCAAGTGGTGGCAACATAAACGCCGTAAACCACAAGTAACGGCTTGAGGTTGCAGTTTACTGAGATAGTCTGATACATATTGTTAAAAATACAATTAATACAAAAATTCGGATTAATGAGATTATAGGTAATCAAATTAAGATTATCGCTAGGGGCTGAATAAATTGAAAAAAAATCGATTTATTGAATTTTTTAACCCACAAAACTCCCTGAAGCTTTCGTTAATTTATTTAACTATCCTTTATCTTTTCGGGACGCTTTTGCGACCACCTTTCTGGTATCCCTATTTTAACACTGACATTGAATTTCTCTTAATTTATGGCTGCTTATATCTCTTTGGTCTTTTATTAATATGGATATTCGGGTTAACAATAAAACAGATTTTTTCTGCATACTTTAATGATAAACACAGTCCGAATAAGACACCATCAACCGTTACACTATTGTGTTATTCAATCAGTAATTTTCTGATTTGTGTTTTCTTTATTTATTTACAATCAATCACATATCAAGTTTTCATTTATTTCAATAATTTCCTTGTTTTTATTTATACCTTTGTTAACAGCATTGGTGCTTTTATTATTTTAATATTTAAACTTATCTGTCAGGTTTTATCATTTAAACGTCGTAGAACAGTTTCTGCTTCCGATAATTCATTAGCCATCAAAAAAACTAACACTGACCAAAAAGCCAGTACGGGTAAATTCAGTATTAAAAAGTTGCTCATTTTTGCAGCAGTTTATTTATTTGTGCTGACTTGCAGTAACAGCTTAATTGGCAGAGGATTAATGATTCCTTACTTTGAAGGTGACATACTTAATATCCTCTCTGTAGTAATGTTTCTGTGCTTTATACTTTACTGGATTGATATATTACTGGCCTTTGCTCTCGCTATCAAAGATAGTGTTACCCCAAAAAATCAAGTTGCATGGTCTGATTTATTCAATTATTTAACTTACAGCTCGGTCTATTATTTACTGGCACTCACTATTTTATATCCACTAACAGGCGAATTATCTGGCGCAATAGCCGAAGAGCAATTCGAAAATATATGGCTGATTAACTATTCGCTCTATATAATTTTAAATTATATTGGCGTACTCATTATTTTGTCGGTAAAAGCATTCCAAAAACCATTACCCGAATAATCAGTTTCCAGTAATGATTTATACCAGCTAAAAAGCACAATGTTATATCAATGAAATATTCATGGAATATTAAATAATATGTATTATTTAATATAGGGTTCGAGTAAAAAATTTATTATACAATCAAATCCAGCTAACGATACCAACCTTTAACTACCGGCTATTTCTCCCTTATTAAGATTGATACTTTTATTCAGTTGAGTAAATTCAGGAAATCACACCGGCAACAAGACCAATTAACCAGTAAGCTTATATACTGAAAAATTTTATTCGGATATCTGAAACACACCGATATTATGAACACAGCCACTATTACCAGTCTGATACAGCGCCAGCGTCTGCGACGCATGCGAATACTGGCTACCAGTTTGCTGATTATTGCCTGTGTTTTATTTGTTTTAAGCTGCCTGCTGCAAAAACAATATCCGGCTCTGGTCTATCTTAAAGCATTTACCGAAGCCGCCATGGTAGGTGCACTGGCAGACTGGTTCGCAGTTACTGCCCTGTTTCGCCATCCCCTTGGTCTGCCTATTCCTCATACCGCAATTCTGCCTCAGAAACAGGAAAGAATTGCCAATGAATTCGGACATTTTATTGAAAATAATTTTTTACAGGATAAAGCAATTGCCGGACGCATCTATCGTATGCATCCGGCCAGAAGAACCCTGCAATGGCTATGTGCTCCGCAAAATCAGCAAAAATGGCTGCCTGTTCTGACCAGCCAGATTCCGCTGCTGTTAAATACCGCCAGTGCCCGTGAAGTAGCCGGATTTTGCAGTCAGCTGCTAAACACCCAGTACAGCGGTGCCCGTCTGGGCAAAACACTGGCAAACTTTCTTCATTTAATCCATAAACAAGGTATTGATACACTGCTGATACGATCTTTACTGCAACAAATACGCCAATGGCTGCAAAACGAACAGACACGGGCACAACTTGAAAAAAGTCTGTTATCTTGGGTAAGTAAAATTGAAAAAAGCGATCCCAGTACTTGGGATAAATTTAAGGCTTCGCTGAAAACGACACTGACTGCACGTATTGATGACTGGGTCGCCGGCAAAGCACTCGATTGGGCAGACTCCTATATAGATGCGGTATTGGCGAACCCAAAGCACTCTTTCTGGCGCGCCTGCCGAAAACAGTTTCTCGTTACCGAACGCAAATTACGTCGCAGCCGGAGCTGGCACAGATGGCTTGCGGCCGGACGGCAGCAACTGCTGCGCTCTACAGCATTGCAACAAAGCATAATGGATTTATGGGATAGTTTTGTGGCATGGAGTGAACACGACACCAGCCAGAGTAATTCATGGTGGCAGCAGCAGCTTGGCCGGTTATCTACCCATATACAGCAGCAAGCCATGCAAAACCCGCGATTTATGCAGCGTCTGGATACCCGAATTACATTGTGTGCAAAACTCATCACTCGCCAGTATAAAAATCGCGTCAGTCAGTTCATTGCCGATAAAGTCAAAAGCTGGGACAGTAAACAAATGGTTGATAAACTCGAATTGAGTGTCGGGCGTGATTTACAGTTCATTCGTATCAATGGCACGCTTGTTGGCGGTTGCATCGGTCTGCTTATTTATATTGCATCTCAATGGATAGCCGCCTGAACATACATAAAATTACATTGAGTTAAAAAATTAAATTTATTCAAAGATTAATTTATATTTTTTAAGATATAATAAATTAAATTATTTCAGCCATTCAGGCACTCCCATGCATTATCGTGACAAATCTCTTTTCTTTTTAGCCCTGTCCTGTCTTATTTCTACAGTTCGTGCCCAGCCACAATCAGAAAATACAGAACCGCATACAGCAGAATTAAGTCCGGTAGTGGTGGTCGCTTCCAAACAAAGTACCTCGGGAGTTGAAGTAATCAACCCCAAAACAGCCCTTCAGCCTTTACCGGCACAGGACGGTGCTGATTTACTTAAATCAGTTGCAGGAATGAGTGTCACGCGTAAAGGCGGTAGCTCCGGTGATCCCCTGCTACGCGGTCTGGGCGGTTCGCGCCTGCTGATCAGTGCTGACGACCAGTTTGTACTGGGCGGCTGTCCCGGACGTATGGACCCGCCCACCTCCTATCTGTTTCCGGCCAGCTACGACAGAGTCATTATTACCAAGGGACCACAAGCGGTTAATCAGGGGCCGGGAATGATTAGCGGTTCTGTACGTTTTATCCGTGATGAAAAACCACTATCTCAGCCCACTGCCAAATTAGACAGTGCCTTTACAAAAGGATCATTCGGGCGCAGTGATGCTTATATCGACGGTACACTGGGTAATCAGTACGGCTGGCTTCGGCTCAATGCCAGTCACAATGAGTCTAAAGATTACAAAGACGGTAATGGAGACACCATTCATTCTGCATTCAAACGCAATAATCAGATGGCTCAGGCAGCTCTTACCCCATTTACTGACACCCTGCTGGCTGTACAATATGAACACAGCACCGGCCATGCCCGCTATGCCGACCGCAGTATGGATGGTACCCAGTTCGACCGTCATGGCTGGTCAATGAAATTGCGCCAGCAAAATATCACCAACTGGCTGAGTCAGCTGCAGTTTGAATATGGTCGCAGCAAAATCGACCATGTGATGGATAATTTCAGTCTGCGTACTCCTGCACCAATGAAGATGGCTTCCGGTATGAGCAAAATGGCATCGGATATGCCAAATATGAATGGTATGCATACCACCATGCCGGTACGCCGCATGTATTCAGTAATGAATCCTTCGCGTGAAATAAAATCAGCTAAATTGTCAGCACAGATAGAGCTGGGAAATACACACAGTGAAATCGGTGCAGACTGGCAGAATGATGAAGTCAGCACCCGGCCGATGGTAATGAGTACCAGTAAACAGCAGGCAGAAAATTATTACAAACTGCCCTTTATCTGGAACCAGACTTATAAACGTCACGGTGCCTATATTCAGAGTGAATGGAATATAAATGATAATAACAGTCTCTTTGGCGGTTTTCGTCATGACTGGACCAGTACCCTATTTAATCCGCAGAAAAATGCCATTGCCTCAAAGTATTTGCGCCAGCATCAGGGACTGAATGCCGGCTTTATCCGTCTGGAACACCGCAACAATAAACTAACCAGCTATCTCGGCTATGGTATTGCCGAGCGTGCTCCTGATTACTGGGAACGCAGTAAAGCCAACGGCGAAAAATTGCGTAAAGAAACCAACCATGAAATCGATGCCGGTTTAAGTTATCAAGGTAACAGCATCAGCAGTTCAATTGATATTTTTGCAGGACAAATCAATGATTTTATTCTGATTGAAAGCATTAACAGCAAAAATTCAGCCCGTCAGATAGATGCGCGCCGCTATGGCTTCGAAGCCAGAACCAACTGGCAGTTCGCACCACACTGGAATCTTGGCGGCAGCCTCGCCTATACCTATGCCAGTAACCGCAGTGATAAACGACCACTGGCACAAACCCCGCCACTGGAATGGCGTACTTACCTCAACTGGGAAAACGAGCATTTCAGCGCCGGTGCCTTGTGGCGTGTTGTTACTAGTCAGCACCGCTATGCCAAAAATCAGGGCAACATTGTTGGCATGGACTTAGGTCAGAGCAGCGGCTTTGGGACACTGGCATTAAATGCCGGCTGGAAACCCGGTAAAAATATGCTGGTACAAATCGGAATCGACAATGTCTTTAACAAAACCTATGCCGAAGCAGTAAATAAATCTGCTTATGATTTTGATACCTATTCCGTACAACAATACCGAGTTAACGAGCTAGGACGCACACTGTGGGCACGGGCACAGATTAAATTCTGATAAATATTTCTTACCAAAGAAAAATAAAAACCCCGCAATGCGGGGTTTTAAATCACAAAACCGAACTACAGTAACAATAAATTATCGCGCTTTGGAGTGCAGCAACTTCTGTTGCTGACGCAAACGCCAATATTGCTGTTGCTGTTTCGGAGTCAGAATCTGATAGATATCATGTTCGCGTTTTAACTGTAAAAAATCATAATCAGCACGTGCCTGTTGCTGTTCAGCCCAAAGACGCTGTTCCTGTGCAATCATATTTTTAGCTTTAACATCATCAAATTGCTTATTTAATACCAGATTTTTACGCTCCTGTTGCAAATTAGCCAGAATCTGACGATTTTCATTGCTCATAAGCGGACGCTGGCTGGCATACTGATGATCAATTTTCTGTACCAGTGCCCTTTGCTGATTACTTAAATTCAACTGAGGCAAAATTGAATGTGGATTTACCGGACCCAAAACCGGTTTCTGCTCATGCACAACCACTGTTTCAGTTTCAGTGACTACTGCTGTCGGCGGCTGTTCTGTTCCAGCAGCAAAAGCACCCATACTCATTGAAGACAAAGCAGCAAGCGTTACTACACGGATAAAAGTTTTCATAACACAACTCCTTGTTATTTGAATTGAGAATATATTCATATTTAACAGACAGTATTTCATAGTAGTATGTAAAATCATGAATATAATTGAAATTAATTAGTAAACAATTTTATTAATTCCTTAAAAAACAGCACCCGTCCCAGGTGCTGTTTTTTAGTGCTGGTCAGATTTACTTTTTATCCGGCAACGCATAAGCAATTACATAGTCACCAACATCATTTGAATGGCTGGTACCACCGGCTGAAATAACCACATACTCCTTACCGGTTTTCGGAGAGACATAAATCAGCGGAGCAGCAACCGAACCCACTGGCAGGCGTGCTTTCCAAACTTCCTTACCGGTTTTGGCATCTATTGCACGCAGATAATAATCCTGCGTACCGGCAAAAAATACCAGACCGGAGGCAGTAGCTGTCGGACCGCCCAGCGTAGGCATACCAATCGGCATTGGCTGTTTTGTCTTAATATTCAGAGGTCCGGTATCCTGAACTGTGCCCATTGGCACCTGCCATACTAGCTGCTTGGTGTTCAAATCAATGGCACTCAGCGTACCAAATGGCGGCTGCTGACATGGTACACCCAGCGGAGATTGCAGAATGTCGATTTTCACACCGCCATAAATACCGGCAACCTGCGGCCGAATCGTACCCATAAATCCTGGTACTTCATCAGTAGAAACCTTGAACTGTTTTGCCTCCTCACGGGTAACCAACTGCATACGCAGTGCCATGCGCATATCGTTCACAAACATCAGATTCCGTGATTCATCAATTGAGATACCACCCCAGTTCATGCCGCCAAGCAGACTTGGCCATTCAATATACGGCTGTGCACTCGGTGGCGTAAACCGGCCTTTGTATACAGAATTCTTAAACAGAATACGGCAATATAACTGGTCAAACGGTGTGATACCCCACATACTGCGTTCAGTCAGCGGCTCATTACCAATATTGGGCATACCCACAGAATCAGGCTGCGTAGCAGACAAATGTTCACCTTCGGCTGCCGGAGCTGTAGGTACAGGGCTTTCCACAACTTTAGTGACAAATTCCCCGTTTCGTCGGTCAATTACAAAAATCTGCCCGGTTTTAGTAGTTTGAATCAGAGCAGGAATTTTCTGGCCTTTATCATTGGTAACATCATACAGTACAGGTTGAGAAGGCAAATCATAATCCCATACATCATGGTGAACCAGCTGACGTACCCAGCGTAATTTACCGGTGCTGGCATCCAGAGCAACCACTGCTGCCCCGAATTTTTCCTTAATATGATTGCGGTCACCACCCCAGTAATCCGGCGGTCCATTGCCGGTTGGTAAATAAACCAGATTCAGTTCTTTATCATAAGTAGGAATAGTCCAGACATTAGGTGTTTCAAGTGTGTAATTCTGACCGGGCTTAGCCAGACCTTCAGGTTTACCAATATCCCATGTCCACACCAGCTTACCGTCACGTACATCAAATGCCCGTACCGCGCCAGATGGTTCACCGTGAACAATATCGCGAACCCAGCCGCCTACAACAGTTAAATGTCCCATCATTACCGGCAGAGAAGTCGGATGATAGCGCTTACTGTTTTCAGTCGGCCCCATATAAGCCTTGAGATTCACATAACCATTGTCACCAAAACCCGGACATAACGTCCCTTTATCTGCATCCAGAGTAAACAGACGTGCATCCACTGTAGATACAACAATTCTGCGCCGGCATACAGACTGAGTATAAGCGGCTTTTTCAGCATTGGTCAGGCTATCATCCTTATCCATATCATAATAGCCTACCCCGCGGCAGGTTACATGCTCCGCAGTACGTGCTTTAGGATCAAAGCGCCAGATTAGCTTACCGGTATCCGCATCAATTGCAGATACCAAATTTTCCGGTGTGCATGAATACAGCTTGTCACCAATCTGCAATGGTGTATTTTCGTCTACACCGATTGCTTTACCAGAAGTACGGCGGCCAGTATGAAATGTCCATGCCACCTGCAGATTACGCACATTATCCGGATTTATCTGGGTATACGGCGCAAAGCGGGTACCGCGCTGATTTCTGCCAAAAAATGCCCAGTCAGACGGATTTTGAGCATTTTCATGTGCCGCATCAGCATTCTCACTGATATTAACCTGATTACGAATCTGACCATGCGGATAAAACGACGCAATCAGCGTGGCCAGTAAAGCCAGAAATATAACAACACCGCTAAAATTATAAAAACGGCGGCCGGAAGCTGAAACACCCTGATAGCCACTGCCTGACCACAAAGTCATCATAAGAAACAGTGCAGGTATAACCAGACGCGGCATCAGAGTCCAATAAGTTAACTCCGTTGCATCTGTTAATGCCCAGATTAGCGTTGCCACAAACACTGCCAGCGAAAACAAGGCAGTATAAGACTTACGCAAACCAACCATTATCGAAAGTACCAGATAAGCAATACCAGCCAGTAAATAATAGCAAGAGCCGCCAAGTATCAATAGCTTAATTCCGCCATAGCCTAGCGCCAGACCGCCAGCCAGCAATATCAATACAAGCAGCCAGCGTGGCAGATTACGCCAGCAACTTCCTGAAGAACCAGACATCAACTACTCCTAACCTGAATGTGTGAATAAATATTGCTAACCAACATGCAAAGTACATAAAACTTTACTTATCAGGCAGCAATATTTTTAAATTATTTAAAATTAGTTATTTATAAATTAATAAATACAAAAAGATACTTTAAATAAACATAAATAAATTAAAATTTACAAAGTAACTAAATTATTAACCTTTAAATAAGCCATTGTCAAAAAATTAACACTCAGTTTTTTAATACAGGAGGGATGCCCGAATAATGTACTTATCTCAGTACAATCCGAGTTTTATTCACATACAACAAAATATGTTTCTGCCGGAAAGAAGTTAACTTCTTATGTCATTGAATCATCATAAAAACAACAGACATGAAAAAAGCGAAATTGCGGTATTAAGCAATTTCGCCTAAAAAAGCATCCGTAACGATGCCGATAAATAAAATTAGCAATCAGGCTCGTGCAGTCAGCGCAGCAACGGCCGGTAAAGTCTTACCTTCAAGAAACTCCAGAAATGCCCCGCCACCAGTACTGATATAACTGATATCATCAGTTATACCAAACTGAGCAATTGCAGCCAGCGTATCACCGCCACCGGCAATTGAATAAGCATCACTATCAGCAATTGCCTTTGCCAGCACCTTAGTACCATGAGCAAATGCAGCAAATTCGAATACACCTACAGGACCATTCCAGACAATCGTTTTTGCCTCTTTCATCATCTCAGCCAGTCTCTGTGCTGATTGCGGACCAATATCCAGAATCATATCGTCTTCGGCCACATCGGCTACGTTTTTAATTTCAGCAGCTGCATCAGCATCAAAACGTTTGGCTACCACCACATCAACAGGCAAAGGAATATCACCGCCCTTAGCCGCTATCTTAGCCATAATCTGCCGTGCACTATCAACCAGATCAGCTTCAGCCAGCGATTGCCCTACAGGCAGTCCCTTTGCCAGTAAAAATGTATTGGCAATTCCGCCACCTACAATTAAATGATCCACCTTATCGGCCAGACTTTCCAGAATCGTTAGTTTAGTTGATACTTTACTTCCGCCCACAATAGCCACTACCGGAGCCTGCGGATTCTGTACTGCATGAGTTAACGCTTCCAGTTCAGCTGTCAGCAGCATACCGGCACAGGCCAGCGGTGCAAATTCTGCCACTGCGGCTGTAGAAGCTTCTGCACGATGTGCAGTACCAAAAGCATCATTAACATAGATATCACCAAGCGCAGCATAAGCTGCAGCCAGAGCTTGGTCATTTTCCTTCTCGCCGATATTCAGACGAACATTAGGCAGCATGATTACATGTCCGGCCTGCAACTGTGGTTTGTGTTCACGCCAGTCTTCTGCCACACTGACATTCTGACCTAATAATTCTCCTAATCGTTGCGCCACCGGAGCAACACTGTCTTCCGGTTTTGGAGCGCCGGCTTTCGGTCGTCCCAGATGTGTCAGCACCACAACTGCTGCACCCTGCTGCAAACAAAAACGAATCGAAGCTAAAGAAGCACGAATACGCGTATCATCAACAATAACACCATCTTTAATAGGCACATTCATGTCTACCCGAATCACAACGGTCTTGCCAGACACATCCTGATCAGCTAACTTTTTAAACAACATGGTTGAGTTCCCACAATAAAAAACGCTGATAAATTTGTTATATCACTCCGTACCTCCCAAAGAATGACAACATCAGCGCATCACAAACAGATAAAATAGTTATAAATCACAAAAAGCTTGAAAAACTTTAAATTATCTTATAATTTACCCATAGGGTAAAGTCACAGACAGGATAAAACTGCCCGTACTTAACCAGCGCCATCACATAATTTATTTAATTGCAGTACACACATAACTACCGAGGTACAACATTATGACTCTTGCTTACTGGTGTGTTTTAATAGCCATGCTTCTGCCATGGATTGCAGCATCTTATGCTAAAAAAAGTGGTGGTTTTAAAGCTGATGATAATCATCAGCCCCGTGAATTCATGGCTAAAGTACAGGGTAAAGCTGCACGTGCTAATGCTGCACAGCAAAATGGTTACGAAATATTTGCACCTTTCGCTGCTGCGGTCATTATTGCCCATGCAACTGATAACGCTGCCCAGTTCACCATTAACTTCTGGAGCGTATTGTTTATTCTCAGTCGCCTTGGTTATTTTTATTGTTACATTAAAGATAAATCTTTTGCCCGTTCATGTATCTGGGGAGTGGGCGTTATCTGTATCATTGCGCTTTACATAGCTGCAATCTGAATACATTTCAGGCAAGTAATATTGATAATTCAATCTGCAATAAAGGGGTAGTATATGAGCAAACAATCAGGTTCATGTCTTTGCGGCAAAGTTAAATTTTCTCTGGAAACAGATAACCACTCACTGAGTGCCTGCCATTGCAGTACCTGCCGTAAATGGAGTGCAGGTCCGCTGATGACAATTATGCATAATGGTAAGATTCAGTTTGAAAATACAGAATTCATCAAAAATTACAATTCATCAGAATGGGCGGAACGCGGATTTTGCTCAGAGTGCGGTACTCATCTGTATTATCACTTAAAAAATAGCGACCAATACTACATAGCCGCATGGACACTTGACCAGCCTGATGCCCTTGACCAGCCTGACGCCTTGGATTTCAATCTTCAAGTTTATATTGATAACAAACCGGAATGCTATTCTTTCGCCAATCAGACACATAATCTGACAGAGGCTGATATTCAGCAAATGATAGCAGAGCAGCAGAAATAATCACGGCCGGATTAGCCTATCCAACAGTTCTTATCCGAATAAATAACTATATTGTTTTATTTAGTTTAATTGCGACCATTCAAGCGGTCTGCATTATAGATTAATAACGCATTATAGATAGAGTTTATCTAAATAAAAATAGGAATTGGAGTTGGTATGAATGTAATTAAAAAAAGCTTTTTAATTGGTATTTGTTTGTTGAGTTTCACAGGTGTTGTCGCAGCAAAAGATTTAAAGCAAAGAAATATCGCTCAAGAAGAAGAAAATCGTACACTAGTTATCAATTTTTATAATAACTTTTTTAATAAACATCAACTTGCTGAGGCAACAAAAACACTGGCTGAAGATTATAAACAACATAATCCTTATGTCGCTAATGGTAGAACACCTGCGATTACTTATTTCGAAGATTTCTTTAAACAAAATCCGCAATCAAGTGCTATCATAATTCGTTCATCTGTGGAGGGCGATATTGTATGGTTACATGTCCATTCTAAAATCAATAAAGATGATCTTGGTAAAGCAGTAGTTGATATATTCCGAGTTAAAGATGGAAAAATAGTTGAGCATTGGGATGTGATTCAAAATGTACCAGAGCAGGCAGAAAATAATAATACGATGTTTTAATGATTAATCCGACAACTTATAAGCGCCTTAACGGCGCTTTCTTCGTTCAAGCAAAAACAGACTATATATGTTTAATATATAGTCTGTTTTCAATTGGATATTCAGTGAAATTAAACTGTATTACATACGCTCAACAATCATTGCAATACCCTGACCGCCGCCGATACACAGCGTAGCCAGCCCGAACTGAACATCTTTTGCCTGCATACCATATAACAGACTTACCAGAATGCGGGTACCACTGGCTCCAATCGGATGACCAATCGCAATCGCACCACCATGGATATTGGTCTTATCCATATCAAAATGCAATTCGCGGCCTACTCCGAGGAATTGTGCAGCAAAAGCTTCATTTGCCTCAACCAGATCAATATCAGTCAGTGCCAGACCGGCCTTCTGCAAAGCTTTCTGTGTCGCAGGTACAGGTCCCAGCCCCATCAGTGCAGGACTGACACCAGCACTGGCATAACTGCGAATACGTGCCAGAGGCTGTAATCCGAGTTCTTTTGCTTTGCTTTCCGCCATCACCAACACAGCAGCAGCACCATCATTAATTCCTGATGAGTTGCCGGCAGTCACTGTTCCATCGGCACTGAATGCCGGTTTCAATTTAGCCAGTGCTTCAGCAGTTGCCTCTGCCCGCGGATATTCATCACGCGCAAATACAGTATCACCTTTACGTGACTTAATTGTTACGGGCACAATTTCTGCATCAAATACACCGGCTGCAACCGCCTGCGCAGCCAGCTGCTGAGAACGTAAAGCCAGCTCATCCTGTTCCTGCCGGCTGATCTGATATTTCTGTGCAATATTTTCAGCAGTAATCCCCATATGATAATGATTGGTAGCACAGGTCAGCCCGTCGTGTACCATAGTATCAATTACCTGCTGATTACCCATACGATAGCCCCAGCGTGCACGGCTATCCAGCAGATATGGTGCCCGCGTCATATTTTCCATACCGCCGGCTATTACTACCTCTACATTCTGTGCGGCAATAGACTGAGCGGCCAGTGCTACCGTTTTTAATCCCGAACCGCATACTTTATTAACTGTATACGCCGGTACACTATCAGCCAGTCCGGCTGCCAGAGCTGCCTGTCGTGCCGGATTCTGTCCCAGCCCGGCCTGCAGCACATTACCCATCACTACTTCATCAACCAGTCCGCTTTCAACACCGGCACGGCTTAAAGTTTCAGCAATAACCAGCTTACCCAAATCTACTGTGCCTACACTGGCCAGCGAACCATTAAAGCTGCCTACAGGTGTACGAGCTGCACTGACAATAACTGCATTTTCCATATTTAACTCCTAAATCTGACTGTTACCAGCCTATAAACCACGCTGGCTGATTGCCATTTCACGGAAATCTTCAGCCACAGTAAATTCAGCCTGAGTTTTAGCCTTAATTGTTTCCAAATCAACGCCTGGTGCATGTTCCAGTAAAATCAGTTGTCCGTCTTTAAAACCAAACACAGCTAATTCAGTAACAATCAGATTAACCTTGTTTTTTGCTGTTAGCGGTAAAGTACATTCTTTCAGAATTTTGGATTCGCCATTTTTAGTACAATGCTCCATACCAATAATAACCCGGCGCGAACCGGTTACCAGATCCATTGCACCACCCATGCCCGGTACCATTTTGCCCGGCACCATCCAGTTTGCCAGATTTGCCTGCTGATCGACTTCCAGACCACCCAGTACACAAGCATCAACATGGCCGCCGCGAATCAGTGCAAATGAAAATGCACTGTCAAAAGTACAACCGCCGGCAGCAATACCACATGGCTGACCGCCTGCATTCACCAGATTAGGATTGGCTTTTTCAGGGTCCAGTGCAGCGAGACCGAGAAAACCGTTTTCAGACTGCAAAGTAATATGAATATCTTCCGGTACATAATTGGCTACCTGAGTCGGCAGACCAATACCCAGATTCACCACATCCCCGTCATTGAATTCCAATGCAATTCTGCGTGCAATTAATTCTTTTGCATTCATGGTGACTCTTCCTTTATTCCGGATAAACAATATAATCAACCAGCGCTGCCGGTGTAGTCGCCGCATCAGGTGAAATCTCACCCACTTCAACCACATTGCCTGCTTCAACAATTACCTTTTTCGCAGCCAGAGCAACCAGCGGATTAAAATTCTGAGCAGACAGTTCATACACCAGATTACCCAGCTTATCTGCCGTTTTTGCTTCCACAATGGCCAGATCAGCCTGTAATGGCAATTCAAGCAGGTATTCCTGTCCGTTTACCGCGATTTTCTGTTTGCCTTCTTCGACAATTGTTCCCAATCCAGTAGGTGTCAGCACACCACCCAAACCTGCGCCGGCAGCACGAATCCGCTCTGCCAGCGTACCCTGCGGTACCAGTTCAACTTCAATCTCACCGGCAATCATTTTCTTACCGGTTTCCGGATTAGTACCAATATGCGAAGTAATAACTTTTCTGACACGATTATTCGTAATCAGCGGGCCGACACCGGTTTCTACAAACGCAGTATCATTTCCAATAATAGTTAAATCCTTAACCCCTGAATCCAGAATAGCCTGTACCAGTCTGGCGGGCGTACCGATTCCCATAAAACCGCCAAACATAATGGTCATTCCATCCCACAGATGATTTTTTACATCCGCTAAACTGAGCTGTTTTGTTTTCATACTCTTCTAACCTGAGATAAACCAAAGACCGGACAAATACATAACAACTGATTTTGTTATAGATCTATGACAATATTTGATTTGCCGGCGATACCCTGAAAAGCACCGCCGGCAAGTGATTAATTACTCAATGTCCATATCCAGAATTGCTGCACTCAAACCTTTACCATGCATATCATGTGCCAGCGTACGGGTAACACCGCCACCCAAAGCACCATACATAACAAAATTCAGTGCACCAATATTCGGTAATTCATAGCGCACAACATCACCAGTCACGATGTCTGCAAAAAACGCTTTAACCTTTTCCGCAGTCACTGCTGCTTTAATACGTTCATAATCTTCAGGCCGATAAGCAATTACCGAAATATTTGAAGTATTACCTTTATCACCAGTACGAGAGTGTGCAATTTCACGTAACTTCATTATCAAACCTCCAGATAGTCAATACTGGTTGTTACCAGATCACGGGGAATAAATGTTGAATCCATAGCCACAATTTCTTTTACAGATTTCATAGCACCGCCGCCGCCGGCCGGACCATTGGTATATAAAGCTTCAACTTCATTACCCACAACTGCTGCCGCAGCTTTAGTTGCGAAACGTCCGGCTACACGCACACGAACTTCATACGGCTGGCTGCTCTGTGACAAAGTTGCACCGTGCAGAGAATCAATACCAATCAGATCAAAACGCACCTCTTGTGGTTCTGCATGTGCAATTTCAAACCGCTCTTTTACGATGGCCAGTGCCAGACGACCGCGTTCTACCGCTCCCGGACCGGCATAGCTCATCTCACCTTCACCAATAAAACCATCTTCATAACCTACAGATACCTTCAGCGTCTCAGGACGGGCACGACCTGTACCGCCAGTAACAGCAACACGGTCTTTACCTACTTGTGTAAAGGTTACCTGCGTGAAATCTGCGGTGACATCCGGTGTTTTATATTCATCCGGGCGATGAATTTCATACAGCATCTGTTCCTTACAGGTATCAGGAGTAACCATGCCGCCAGAGCCTTCAACTTTAGTAATTACTGCATCACCATCGGCACTGATTTCGGCAATCGGAAAGCCCAGACGTGCCAGATCAGGTACATCGCGGTAACCCGGATCAGCAAAATAACCACCAGTAATCTGGCCGGCACACTCAAGCAAGTGTCCCAGAATAGTGCCCTTACCCAGATGCTCCCAATCTTCTGCACCCCATTTAAACTCATGCATCATGATTGACAGGAACAGAGACGGGTCAGAAACACGGCCGGCAATAACAATATCAGCACCATTGTCCAGCGCCTGTACCATTGGTTCAGCGCCGATATAAGCATTGGCTGAAACAATTTTCTTACCGCATTGTGAAACCGGTTTTTGTAACTCATCCAGTGGCAGATCCTGCTGCATAACCTGTTCGTAAACATCATCGCCTTCAATAATGGCAATTTTCAGATTTTTTGCGCCCAGAGAACGTGCGATTTCGGCAGTTACTTTGGCTGCTGCACGCGGATTGGCAGAACCCATATTAGTAACAATCTTGATTCCCTTTTCCAGACAGGCCGGTAATACTGCCTGCATACGCGCTGCCAGTAATTCATTAAAACCGGTTTCCGGATTATGCTTTTTCTGGCGCTGACCGATAGCAATCGTGCGTTCAGCCAGACATTCAAATACCAGATACTGAATATCCCCTTTTTCCGCCAGCTCTACAGCCGGTTCAATCCGGTCGCCACCATATCCGGCACCACAACCAATTCTGATTTTTTTCATATGTCATATCCTTTTTACATTCAACAACTTAAAAACAACCTGTTTATATCGGGAATACTCCGAATAACATCGCACCTACAGCCATCACGATAGAAGCCAGCCAAAGTATCGGAATAGAGAATTTCTGATGGTCAGCCAAATCCACGCCGGACAGACTGCACAACAGGAAGGTAGCCGGAGTCAGCGGACTAACCGGGAAACCAGTAGTCATCTGTCCAAGTAAAGAAGCCTGAGCCACCTGAATAGGCGGGAAACCACCAATATTGGCCACCACCGGCATAATGCCGAAATAATAGGAGTCAGGGTCAAACACCAGACTCAGCGGCATTGCTACCAGACTGACAATAAACGGAATATGAGAAGACAAACTGTCAGGTACAAAATGACCGGCTGAATTTGCCATAGCTTTGAGCATACCGGATTCACCCATAATGCCTGTGAACACACCGGCAGCAAACAAAATAGATGCCATCATCAGCGCGCCCTTAGCATGAGCATTAATCCGTGCAGATTGTTCAGCAGGCTTGCGGTAATTTAATGTCAGCGCAATACAGCAGGCCACCATAAAAATAACCACTGGTGATATTTTTGTGGCTACCATACCCGTAATTACCAGAATCACCAGAGTAATATTCGCCCAGAATAAATGTGGACGACGCAGCTTTTGCTCTTCTTCGGTTAATTCTTTTGGCGCAAAATGTGTTGCTGTTTCTTCATTTTCACCACCGATTACCGCACCAGCACCAGCTCCGGCCAGACCTAAGCGTTTTTCTTCTTTGCGTCCCCAGTACCAGCCCATAAACACCATAAACGCCAGCCCGCAAATCTGCGCCGGAATCAGTGGCGTAAACAGATCATGTGTAGATACCTCCAGCGCTGCGGAAGCACGAATCATCGGTCCTGTCCATGGCAGGAAATTTACACCGGCACTCAGTGCTGTAATCCCGGCAAGAATTCGCTTATCAATACCAAGTTTGTTATATAAAGGCAGCATGGCCGGTACTGTAATCAGAAATGTCACTGCTCCATTACCATCCAGATGCGCAATCAGTGCCAGAACACCAGTACCAATAATAATTCTCTTAGGATTAGTACCTACCACCTTCAGAATCTTGGCAATAATCGGATCAAACATCCCGGCATCACTTACCACACCGAAGAAAATAATGGCAAACACAAACATCGCTGCCATAGGTGCCAGTTTGGATATTCCTGTCACCACCATTTTTGGTATAACGGTGTAATGAGGTACTACATCCAGACTACCCTGAAACAACGGTACGATGTATAGTGCGATTACAGCCCCTAGAATAGGAATAATAATCAAAGCGACTATCGGCGATAACCGCTTGCTCATAATGCAAAATAGCAAAGTTGCAATAGTTAATATGCCTACTAAAGCCAGCATAAGAATCCCCTTTTTGGGTTATTATTAAAAAAGAATAAATGAATAAATATTTAAGAAAGCCTTTGCATTCTCACCATAACGACACACCCTGTCTAATCGATAATAAAAATCGATTAATAAACAAATTCGATAAATCCGGCAGCATATGAAAAATTTGATAAAACTCAATATGTATTAACGCTAAATATGCTATTGTAGATAGCAATATGGATTTAAATACGGCAAATAATGCTATATGAATATATCAATCAAGCAGATAAAAGCCTTTCTGGCGCTGGTAGAAGAAGATAACTTCACCCGTGCAGCTCAGAAGATCCATTTGTCTCAGCCTGCATTTAGTAGTCTGATTGCCAATTTGGAACAGGAAATCGGCTATCGCCTGTTTGACAGAGATACCCGTAAAGTTCAGCTTAATGAAGACGGAATCCACTTCATCAAACTGGCACGTGAACTCATGTTTGCCTATGAGCGCACTACCAAAGAAATCCGCTCACATGCCAATAATCATAAGGAAAAACTGGTACTGGCAGTTATGCCGTCTATCGTCGTACAATGGGTTTCACAGCTGCTGGCTACTTTTCATCATCAGCATGCCAATGTCCAAGTTGAATTACTCGATACACAATGGGATTTGTGCCTGCAAGCCCTGTTACAAGGACATGCAGAACTGGCGTTAACCGCAAAATCTCCCTCTTTAACTGAAATTTCTGCTGAGTTCCTTTTTTCTGACAAGTTCCATCTCATATGTCATATCAATCATCCACTGGCCAGCAAAGCAGATATTGAATTAAAAGATTTACTAGAATATGGCATGATTGGATTTACTAAAGGCACCAGCATTCGCCATTTTGTTGATAAAATTGTAGATTTATTCGGAATAAATTATGTAGTAGAAGTTAGCCAGCTCACCACCATGATGGGACTGGTAGCGGCTAATTACGGCATTGGCATAGTGCCGAGATTAACATTATTTCAATTTGAACATAAAAATCTCGTAGTCAGAGATGTCAGAGACATGAATCTGGAACGGTCCATTTATCTGATTAAACATAAAGAACGCAAACTATCACCGCAGGCTGAGAATTTTTATCATCACATTAAAGCCAACATATTCAGAGACTAAAAAGTATATGCAGATAGCTAATACTATCTGGATGCAGCGGTAGCCGGTACAGCACGACGATATTTAGAAGCTGGGTTCGAATTAATCGTTACACCACTGACACTAATATCATTTTGCAATTTTTCATAAGTTGCCTTACCAATGCCTTTTACTCGCATAATATCTTCCGTGGAATGAAAAGGACCATGCGCATTACGATAATCAATAATTGCCTGCGCTTTAACTGCACCAATATTCGGTAAAGATTGTAACTGCTGTGAAGAAGCAGTATTAATATTAACAGCAGCCCACACTGAAACCATAGCAAACAACAGTACCAGAATCATACAAATCTTTTGCACTCTGTATTCTCCTTTGATTGATAAGATGTGCTGATCAAATCATACTTATAAATTGACAATAGCATAAAATATAGACTCAAATTATGCAATCATTATTTTAATTAATAAAAGTACGATACTATTATGAATATCCCAACTTAACTGTCCCTTTTTCAAACCATCAAAATCAGATAAAAAACAGTCTTACCTTGAAAGGTTTGCGCAGATTCAGGATAATCCGCACTGGATAACCTTTGTCTCTTGCGGCGGAGCACAGTCCATTAACTCACACCGCTATTGCAACCAGCATTTCCCTCATCAAAAGGCAACTTCATGGCTTCACATCTCGCTAATGCAATTCGCTTCCTGGCAATGGACGCAATTGAACAGGCTAACTCAGGGCATCCGGGCGCACCAATGGGTATGGCCGAAATGGCTACTGTAGTGTGGCGCGAATTCCTGCAACACAATCCGGCTAACCCCAAGTTTTACAACCGCGACCGTTTCATCCTTTCGAACGGACACGCGTCCATGCTGCTGTATAGTCTGCTGCATCTGAGCGGTTACAATCTCAGTATTGAAGATCTGAAAAATTTTCGCCAGCTGCACAGCAAAACCCCGGGACATCCGGAATACGGCTACACTGATGGTGTAGAAACCACAACCGGACCACTTGGACAAGGAATTGGTAATGCCGTTGGTATGGCACTAGCAGAAAAAATTCTGGCTGCCCGATTTAATAAACTGGGCTTGAATATTGTTGATCACCATACTTACGTATTTGTCGGCGATGGCTGTCTGATGGAAGGAATATCCCATGAAGTATGTTCACTGGCCGGCACGCTTAAACTGGGCAAACTCATTGTTCTGTATGATGACAACAACATCTCAATTGATGGCAAAGTAGACAATTGGTTCAGCGAAAACATTCCTGAACGCTTTACCTCTTACGGCTGGCACACAGTTGCCAATGTAGACGGTCATGATGAAACTGCTATCCGTGCAGCCATTACCGCAGCAAAAGCCGAAACCGAGAAACCATCGATTATCTGCTGTAAAACCAGAATCGGCAAAGGTGCCGCTAACAAAGAAGGCAGCCATAAAACCCATGGCGCACCATTAGGTGCCGAAGAAATTGCCGCTACCCGCGCTGCTCTGAACTGGACACATGAACCATTTACCATTCCGCAGGAAATCTATGACGACTGGAGTGCGCTTAAAGCCGGTACTCAACTGGAACAGCAGTGGCAGAATCTATTTAACCGGTATCAGCAACAATACCCTGCTGAAGCAGCTGAATTTATTCGCCGCATGGACGGTAAACTGCCGGAAAATTTTGCAGAACACGTTCAAAATGCATTAAATGAAGTATGCAGCAAAGCTGAAAAAGTGGCCACCCGCAAAGCCAGTCAGAACAGCATCGAAATTCTGGCACAAATTCTGCCTGAATTTGTAGGCGGATCTGCAGATCTTACCCCCTCAAACCTGACTAACTGGTCTGGTAGTACTGCCGTGACAGCCACCAGTGGCGGCAATTACATCCATTATGGCGTGCGAGAATTTGGTATGGCAGCCATTATGAATGGTTTGAGCCTGCACGGTGGTATCAAACCATTCGGAGCTACTTTCCTGATGTTCAGTGAATACGCCCGTAATGCTTTGCGCATGGCTGCACTAATGAAAATCAACCCGATATTTGTATTCACACACGATTCTATCGGCTTGGGAGAAGATGGTCCGACACACCAGCCGGTTGAACAAATTGCCACCCTGCGTCTGATTCCGAACATGAGTGTATGGCGACCGTGTGACAGTGCCGAATCACTGATAGCGTGGGCAGATGCCGCCGCTGCAACCAATCACCCCAGTTGCCTGATATTCAGCCGCCAGGGGTTACCATTTATGCCACGGGATAACCAGCAGCTAGCCAATATCCGTCGTGGCGGTTATGTACTGAAAGCACCCGATACAAAGGCTGCACAGGCAGTACTTATTGCCACAGGATCTGAAGTGGAGCTGGCTATCAATGCTCAGAGCAAATTAGCTGAACAAGGTATTGCCACAACAGTTGTATCTATGCCTAATACCCATATCTTTGATCAGCAGGATCAAGCCTACCGTGACAGCGTCTTACCTGCTCATCTGCCTCGTATTGCCATTGAAGCCGGTGTCAGTGATTCATGGTACAAATACGTGGGTACGAATGGTGCCATTATTGGTATTAATCGTTTTGGTGAATCCGCACCAGCTGAGAAACTCTTTCAGGAATTTGGTTTCACTATCGAACAGGTTGTTGAAGTAGTGAAAAATATCATTTAAATGAGCATATAAAAAAACGCCGGCATTGTTTGCCGGCATTTTTTATATCATTATGATAGATTTAATCTTTTACATTTATATGACGTGTTTCCGGCATCATCAGAATAGCTATTACAGATAATAAACTGGTACCTGCTACATAATAAGCCGGCGATACTGCACCAAAATGCTTGATCAGCCAGGTAATCACAAATTGTGCCGTACCACCAAACAAAGTTATACTAATAGCATAAATTAGTGATACAGCGGTTGCGCGTAGTTTAAACGGTATCATTTCCGGAATAGCCACTAAACTACTGGCACCGCTCATCCCTGTTAACAACGTTACCATCATTGTTACCAGCAACAGCATCGCCACACTTTCAGTTTTTACCAACAGATAAAACATCGGCACAATCAGCAACATTAAAGCCACCCGTGGCCATAATATAATACTTTTACGACCATATTTATCAGCCAGCATACCTGCCAGTAATGAAAACACAAACATCATTAACCCACCCGAAGTAGTGCAGATTTGCGCAATATTTGGCTTAAGTTTAAACGTATCGATAGCAAAAGTAGTCATATAATTACCTACCTGAGCGGTAATAGCCGTCGACATCAGCACCATAACTCCCAGTATCACCTCGTTCCTATAACGGGAAAATATGATTTTTATCATCTGAGTACCACTGTGATGAGTCGGTTCTTCCAGTGTTTCCGGTAAGGCTCGGCGAATATACAGAGCAATCGGAATTAATACCAGACTTATCAGAAAAGGGATGCGCCAGCCCCATGCATTCAACTGTTCCAGAGTCAGAATACTGGAAACAGTAAAACCAACCAAACCACCAACCACTACCGCAATTCCCTGACTGGCCATTTGCCAGCTGGCATAAAAAGCACGTTTATCTGGCGGAGCAGATTCAATCAGCATTGCTGAAGCCGGACCTACTTCTCCACCTAAAGCCAGCCCCTGAACCATACGTGCAATAACCACAATAATAGGAGCTGCAATCCCGATCACCTCATAGCTGGGTGTAACAGCCAGTCCCAGTGTTCCCAGCGTGATTAATGCCACAGTCAGCATCATCGCTGCCCGACGACCTTTCTTGTCTGCATAGGCACCAATAAGTAAACCACCCAACGGTCGCGTAAAAAAACCGACACCATATACAGCTACTGCAGCAAGCAAACTGGTGTATTTATCATTATTGGTTGAGGGAAAAAATGATTGCGCAATATACACTGCAAAAAATGAATAAATAATAAAATCATAAAATTCCAGTGCATTCCCTGCCACCGCCGCCGCAATCGCTTTCGCCGGTGGCTTATTATGCTCTATAGCTACTTGTCCTGTATTCATATCATTACTCCAATTATTTTATTAAATATTCAAATCTGATTTACTTTAAAAAGCGCTCAGCCAGTGCTACCCAGTATGTCGCACCAATAGCTATATTTTTATCATTGAAATCATAATAAGGATTATGCAAATCAAAACCCGAAGCGGCATCCACTTCTTTCAGACCATTACCAATAAACAAATAACTTCCCGGACATTTTTCCAGCATAAATGCAAAATCTTCACTTCCGGCCATTGGTTCAGTCTGATCGACAATATTTTCTTCCGCTACCACTTCACGTGCTACCTGACGCGCAAACTGAGTTTCTTTACTGGTATTAAATACAGGAGCATATCCATGCTGATAATCCACTTCAGCCACAACATTAAAGCTTTGTGCCTGAGCCTGAGCGATGGCCACAATACGTTGCTGTAACAGCTTACGTACTTCAGGCTTGAAGCAACGCACAGTCAGCTTTAGTTCAGCCTGTTCAGGAATTACATTATTCGCCACACCGGCATGAAACATACCCACTGTAACCACAGCCGAATCCAGCGGACTGACATTACGTGACACAATTGTCTGTAAAGCCATTACGATAGAAGAAGCAGCCACAATCGGATCATGCGTATTGTGCGGTTTCGCGCCATGCCCGCCCACACCTTTTACTGTAATAGTGGCCACATCAGATGAAGCCATCATCCAGCCATCATAAAAATGTAACTGTCCCTGCGGATAACCCGGCATATTATGCATACCATATACGGCATCACACGGATATTTTTCAAACAGACCATCAGCAATCATCCGCATAGCACCACTACCAGATTTGCCATATTCCTCCGCCGGCTGAAAAATCAGATTCAATGTACCATTAAACGATTTTCTGCTGGCTAATACCTTAGCCGCAGCCAGTAGCATTACAGTATGTCCATCATGACCACATGCATGCATTTTGCCTGTATGCTGGCTTGTATGCGCAACGCCACTTTCTTCAGTAATCGGCAATGCATCCATATCAGCCCGGATACCAATCCGTCTGTCACCATTTCCAGCTTGAAGTTGCGCTACCAGACCAGTACCACCAATACCCCGTTCAACTTTATATCCCCACTGCTCCAGCAAAGCGGCAACTTTATCGCTGGTTCGATTTTCTGCAAAAGCCAATTCAGGGTGTTGATGAATATCATGACGCAGCTGAACAAAAGTACTTAACTCAGCTTCAATCAGCTCATGAATCTCTTTCATAAACATACCTTTACATTTTTAATGAATTAAGAAGACTATAGCTTAACAAACAAAATTATTATTGACAAAACAAAATAATTTAATACATTGTCTTATAAGATTAATTTTTTAAGTATATTTAAAACAAAATATGAATAATAAAAACCAGTTATTTATATAACCCAAAAGAATAGTTTTCAATATTAATCTGTTTTGTCTCTTTTACATTAAAAAATTTAAACACCCGTCTGATGACAGAACAAAAAATGCACTTTTTGAAATTTAAAGTACATTTTTATATTTAGAAAAGATATTTAATTAAACCGTGATTTAAAATATTTTTACTCAAGTTTTAATCATTCTTTAATTTTTACATTAAAAAACAATAAAGTTATCAATCCTATTATTGCCAGTATAGGCAAAAACCATAAATATCGCCAAGTTACCGGAAAATAACTCAGACGTAACACTCCATTAAAATCAGGCGGTACAGAAACCTGTACCAATGAACCTGAACTATCTGCAGTAACAGATAATATATGATCATTAATATTAGCAGAATAACCATACCACCATAAACGCGGGAATATCAGCGTAATATTATCTTTATGCTCTGGAATCTGAACCCAATCTGTATTATTTTCGTGTTTCACAATTCTGACACCAGCTATATCAGGATATACAAAGGGAGAATTATTTTCCCACCCTTTTGTCAGAGTAAATGGTAACGATACATACAAATCACTACGGCTATCTGCTGACTGAACTTCACTATATCCGCACTGCTTAAACTGATGACTAAAGGCAGCATAATCATCCTTATTAACGATAATAGTGCTAATCCGCATCAACACTGCCTGACAAACATTGAATCCTTTTGCACTCTGTAAAATATTCTCCAATGCCGGTTTAGATGTAAAAATACCATGTGCAGACTGATTAACCGGTAATATTTTCTCGAGTCTTTTACTACCTACAGGAGAATAACCATTTATTGATTTAATATCATAAAAACCGAACTGAGCTGAAGCAATATCATTTAATTGCCGGGTTTGTTTTAAATAAATATTTAATGGAAGAGACAAAACATAACCTTGTAAATTAACATTATCTGGTAACTGAATACGTTCAGCTAATTCAGTCTGACGCTGATAAGAACCGCCTAATGTAGGTAATCCGTTAAGGAACAATAATAAAATTAATAAAGTTAAGCCTATCATCCCGTATGAACTTTTTCTCTCTATTATTTTCGGGCTCAATATAAGCAGCCAGACAGAAAAAATTTGCAATACAATATAAAACGGATGAAGATTCCAAGAATTAAAAAACACCAGACAAAATACAAATAGAATAACTAAAAAATATTTTTTATTAAAATTAACTAATATACTTTTTTTAAAATTAAATAAATCATGTTCAAGTAAAAACAGCATCAACACTAAACTCAGAATCAATGTTAATGTATCAAAGCCCGCATAAGCTGGTAAAAATAAAAAAAATCCACCTAAGATAATATATAAAGAAATATAAATTTTTTTATTTAATATTATCTTTTTACCTTGGATAATATGTGCATACTGTAAAATATAGAATACAGCCAGACAGATAAAAAAAGAAATAAAGGGTAAAAATCGAAATGGCCAGCGCAAAGGGCCAAACTGGGATGGCATTTGTGATAAAAGAAAAAATATTATAATTAATGTGGAAAACCATTTCAGAATATTATCTCGTTGCCAAAGTTCTTTGATATTTCGGTAAAAAAATACCATAGGTAAAAATAAAGTAGAAAAACCCAAAGGTACTAACACCAGCCTATAGCTGATATAAGTCATATAATCATAAAAAGTGGGAAAAAACCCCAGAATAATAGTAGACCATGAAGGAATAAAAGTTCTGAGTGAACTATCAAATCCATTTACGCGATTAGTTAAATCATGCGAAAAAATATATTCGGAATAAATTGGGAAAGAAAAAATAAGTGCCAGAATAGCCGGAATACTCAAGTAAACAACTTTATTTAATTTACCTGATTGTTTAAATTCAAAAACCAGAGTTATTCCGACAAACACAGCATAACCTATTACTCCATGTGGCCAGCCGGAAGAAAGCAAAAAAATAACTGATATAAAGTTTAGAATAATATTGATTTTAGAGTAATTTTTTTTAAGTAATAAAAATGTGGCAATAGACACCATTGCCCAAGCCTGTCCGTTTGCCGCATTCCACCAGGCACCCAGATACTGATAAAGAAAGACCGGCTGAATAACTGTAAATGCGGCCAGTGTATAAGCATAACATTTATGTAATCTGAATACTCTGGCAATAACCAAAGAAGATAGCGAAACCAATACGATATTTATAAAAGCCAGTATCCAGCCAGATAACAGAATATGATGAAAACGAGAAGTAATAAGAGAAACCAGAATATTCTGAGGTAAAAATATACCTTTACCTAAATCAATCATCTCATTACCACCGATATACATAGAGTCAACTATAAAAGGTATTCTCCCTTCTGACCAAATATGGCCAATCTGTCTGAAAAAACCAAGCATTTCATAAGAAGCATCATCAATACAAAAAAAATCACTCTGAAACAGACTACATATAATAATTATTGAAATTGCATAAAATATTGAAAATAACAATGCCTCTTTAACATTTACGTTTTCATTACTCATTATTGGGTTTTCTTTATATTAATATAATTATCATATGCAGCACACATAGCAGTTATATCTGAACATGAAGGTGACCAGCCTAGCAACTGATTAACTTTTGTAATATCAAGCAAAGTATTCTGATCAGCAATGGCATACTGCTCAGGATATAATAGTGTCATACCTATTTTATCCAGTCCGGACAGTACTGGTTTAATCAATCTTGCAGGAACCGGTATTAAAAAAGATTTTGAATTAGCATATTTGATGATTGCCTCTAACAGCTCTCTGGTTGTCGGAGGATTTAATGAACCCAAATTAAAATTTTCTCTGGGAAAGTTATTTTTACAGGCCTGCAAAGCGGCAGTAACACAATCATCAACACTTACCATTTGATAACGATTAGTACCATTTCCTATCATCGGCACAGGTAAATTTAAAGATATCAGCCTGAATAATTTACCTAATATACCTAAACGCCCAGCACCAGTAATCAGTCTTGGACGAAAAATAGTAGCATTTAATTTTTCATAACTTCGAATTAATTTTTCTGCTTCAACTTTACTGCTTCCATAAGGTCCCAAAGGATTTTGGGGATGCTCCTCTGATACCGGACATGAATTCACCATACCATAGGTCATATCAGTAGAAAAAAATACCATTCTGGTTGTACCTGCTGCTGACATTGCCTGCAAAATATTTTGAGTACCAGCAACATTCACCTCAAAAAACCAAGCCTGACGATTTGATCTGGGTACATTATCAGCAAACTGTCGTGCAGCCAAATGATAAACAATATCATCCGGTTGAAGATTTAATTTTCTTATATCCTGAACTGAACGTATATCACCATAAACAAACTGACTCTGTTTTTCCAGAGTGCAATCAGTATAGTTTTTTATGTCAAAATTAACTACTTCATTGCCATTCTGTAATAATTTTCTTATGAGAATCTGTCCTGTGAACCCACTACCTCCGGTAATAATATGACGCAATTTACGCACTCCTGGAAATAATTATGATTCCTATACAAATAGTAATCAAACCTATAATACGAAGCAGATTAACATTTTCATGTAAGAAGAAATACCCGATAAAAGCAGTAATGATATAACCAATTGATAAAAGCGGATAAGCCAGACTCACTTCAGTTTTGCCCAATACAGCCATCCATAAGCCAATACTGATTGCATAAAGGCACATACCAGTAATAAACCATGCATTCAATATTAGGTGATATCCAAAGTAAAAATAATCAGAAGCACTTTGGGGAAACGTCCCAAGTGTCTGCATAGTTTTACGTAATGCAATTTGCGCCATAGCATTTAGTGTAACGCTGATAACTGCAAGCATAAATGTTAATAGATTCACTCTAACTCTTCCAAATCAGAAAACTAAATATATCTGGCTAACAATATAATATATATTATTAAAGTCAGTAAAATCAGACTTTTTTTATCTTGAATAAAAAATACGATTGGATCATCGTGCATTAAACCTCTTTTAGTCATCATCCATAAATTACCAATCAGATAGACCATCAATAATTGTGCCAACCATAATAAAGCAGGAGTTCTATAATAAACAATGGTTTCCGGAGCATTAATATAAAGACCAAAAACAATAATGGCACCAATATATGTACTTAGACCTAATGGCCAGAGAATATCTAAATCAGCTTTTATATACCCTCTACCAACAATCGAATTATTCTCATCGGACTTTGAAACTAACTCAGCACACCGTTTTACAGTAGCCAAACTTAAGAATATTAAGACAGAAAATGCCAGTAAAGAGTAACTTAATTCTATATTAGCAACTACTCCACCTGCTAATATTCTGACGGTATATAAAACGGATAAAACTATTATATCTAATAATATAATCTGTTTTAACCTTAAACTATATAATGTTGTTATTAATAAATATAATAAAAATATACCAAAAAAATATCTTGATATCAAAATAGAAATTAATCCTGCACTCGTTAAAAGCAATAAACTTACCCTGAGACCCTGAGCAATCGATAAATTTCCGGAAGCAAACGGTCGATGTCTTTTATTCAAATGCTGACGGTCATTTTCCAGATCCCATAAATCATTTAAAATATATGTTGCTGATGCACCTAAAGAAAAAGCGATAAATGCAGTAGATACTATTAAAAATTTTTGAAAATCATAAAACTGAAAAGAAGTAAGGAGTGGAACAAAGAGAAGCAGATTTTTTAAACATTGATGTAAACGTATGGCTTTCAGCCATGACATCATTTTTTCATCTTTATTGCTGAACTGTTTTAATACCGGCGTTCCGCTTTGCTTTATTATTTTTATAAGTTTATCAGTTTTATTTCCTGTAACAATAGCTCCGCTAGCCTCTTTCCAAATTGGCAAATCAGCACTATCATCCCCTGCATATATAAATTTTCGTCCGATTTTCTGTTCTATCGCATTAAATTTGTTTATTCCTTTTAAATTTTTTTGTGAATCCGTAGCAATAACATCATCAAAACAATTCAAAAAATCCGCTACTTTATATGCAATATCTTTATAGGCAGCAGTAGCAAGTATGACTTTTCTTCCTTGTTGTCGTTGCTTTTGTATGTAGTTAACTAATTCATGACGATAAGGTATTTTATCAGCATTAAAGTCACTATGTTCATAGACAAATTTTTTAAATTCTGCCTTACCTTGGAAATATATTTTTATTAATTTGAAAAGCTTAAACGGATATAATTTAAGCATACTGATCAGGGTTTCATGTAATGAATCAGTCAGAATTAATGTTCCATCTAAATCCACAACTAACGGAAGACTTGATTCTGTCACTATTTTCCCCTGCATATCGATAAAATAATGCAATAATTTTACATAGATGTTTACTCATCATCAATACAGTTACCTAAAGCATTCATCATGCATAACCGAAACTCAAATTAATGCACAAGTCTACTTGATAGAAACCTACGGCACACGCAATTACACTCAGTTCGACTACAGCGACCCCAATCAGCAAATCTATTTCCTCTTCGGTCGCGAAACCACCGGATTGCCCCGGGCATTCGCACAGGCACGCGCCGAGTAGTGTCTGCGAATCCCGCAGTCAGAGCATATCCGCTCACTGAACCTTTCCAACGCCGCCGCCATCGTCCTCTACGAAGCACTGCGTCAGCAGGCCTTCCCTTCTCTGGCCTAGATACAGCAACAGCAGCCATCAGGCTGCTGCGGTATTGTTCTCTTCTCTGCGCTTAAAGTAAGAAACCCGGCTGACTGATCAACCGGGTTCTTCTATAGGGAGTCTGGCGGTGTCCTACTTTCACATGGGCAATCCATACTATCATCGGCGCTAGGTCGTTTCACGGTCCTGTTCGGGATGGGAAGGCGTGGGACCAACCCGCTA
>NZ_JAAEDR010000008.1:0-41756 GCF_013344995.1 Snodgrassella sp. ESL0304 | reverse complement strand
CGCTTGGCACTCACACTTATCGGTAATCTGTTCTGTTAAAGAGCGTTGCTTTCGACTGCGTTCTACTTTAAACTGTGCGTTTGTTTCGTGTCGCGTCATCAGCGAAGAAGGCGAACTATACGCCTCCACTAATCCCCTGTCAACTCCTGCCTGCATTTATTTTTGACTTTCTTCTCATTCAACTGTTTTTCCTGTGTTTATTTTTGATCCATTATTTTTGATTACATCAAATTTGTATTCTTTAGCTGTGTATTTACTTTCTAATTCTCTTGCGAATTGACTATTTGCAAAATCTGTTGCTGTTTTTCTGCACTCAATGAGGTTAAGTGTAAGGTTTGCTCTGCCAATACTTTATATAGTGTTTGTTCTGATTGTTCTAATGTTTGCCAGTGGCGGGCAATGGTATTGCTGTCACCACGTTTAATGGGGCCGGTTAAGGCTTCTTCCGGAGACATTATCTGCAATTGATTGAGATTTTGCTGCATTAGCTGATTTACCAGAGCTTCTGCCAATTCTTGTGGCAAAGACAGGGAAGTCAATATATTTCTTGCGAATGCATTTAAGGTTACTAAAAAATTTGCACTTATGGAGAGAGCCGCGTGGTAACGGTTTTTCTGAGCAGAATCAATATTAAAGTAGGATAAGTTTGCTGCCTGTGCCAATTTATATAATAAAGGTAATGCTTCTGCATCGCCTTCTATTGCACATAGATGCCCCGGTAAAGTATTGATGGCCGTTTCTATCGAAGCAAAGGCAAATACCGGATGTAATGAACCTACTAATAATTTTTGTTGATTGTGTGGTATTAATATATTGCTATTTAATGCACCACTGAAATGAAGTATCAATGTGTCAGCCTTTAGCCACTCAATTTGATGTATTTTCCTGCTAATTTCTTCAATGAACTGATCGCTAACACCTATGACTATAATATCCGCTGGTGGTAATGTTTCTAGCTGTTTGTGTACTTGGATGTGCGGTATGTGATTTTTAAGATACTCTGCAGCTGAAAAATTACGATTCCAGACTGCCTGAATATTAATCAGTTTACTTTGATGCCAGATTATGGCTAATGTTGAGGCAACCTTACCTGCACCAACAATGTTTACGCTTGGTCTGTGTGCTTTTTTCAGGCAAATGGAGCTAGTTGTCATTATTAATTTTTCTAACTAAAAGACGATTATTTTACCTGAGGCTTCGTGTTGCAATTGAAGCCTTTTAACCAAAACGGTACACTTCAATACTTACTCTATATTCTAACCATAATTTACTTGGGCAAACACGTTAATGAATGCTGCTTTTAATGTGAAATCTGCGCGTCTGGACACGCTGTCAGTACAATTACTGACAGATGATCTGACTTTGATTAACCAGGAACTAAAGCAACGGGCAGAACGTTTTGGTAATTTACGCAATATGCCTTTTACTCTGGATCTGCAAAATCTTTCCAATCAGGCAAATGTGAATTTAGCGAAGCTGATTGCGCTGTTTGCACGATATAATTTGCGCATTATTGCTATCCGCCATACCGATTTATCCTGGTCCAATCTGGCTAAACAGCATAATATTGCTTTCAGCATTCTTCCAGAGGAACAGGCCAGTGCACGCGTCAAAGCTGTAACTGAGGCGCAAATACCACAAATTACTGAAAAAGAAAAATTTACTTCATCTGTTTCTGCCTTACCAACTCTGGTAATAGATCGCACTATTCGTACCGGTCAGCAGGTTTATGCAGAAAAATCTGATTTAATTGTTCTGGGACTGGTAAGTGAAGGGGCGGAAATTATTGCGGATGGCAATATTCATATCTATGGCCCTTTACGCGGCCGGGCTTTGGCTGGTGCTGCCGGAAATAAGGATACTCGCATTTTTGCACAGTCTATGCAGGCCGAACTGGTATCGGTAGCAGGAATTTATCGCATTTTTGATCAACAATTACCAGCACATCTGTATCGTCACCCTGTACAGATTTTCCTGCAGAATGACCGGCTGGTGCTTAGTGCGATTCAGGCACATTAATTTTATGACTGATTTTTGAATGTATTGACAGATTCATTTATATAACAAAAAGGATTTTGATTGTGGCAAAGATTATTGTGGTGACGTCAGGTAAAGGTGGTGTTGGTAAGACCACAACCAGTGCCAGTATTTCAACAGGTCTGGCTTTAGCAGGCCATAAAACTGCGGTAATTGATTTTGATGTGGGCTTACGTAATCTGGATTTGATTATGGGTTGCGAACGCCGTGTGGTTTATGATCTGATTAATGTTATTCAGGATGAAGCTACTCTGAATCAGGCATTAATTAAAGATAAACACTGTGAAAATCTTTATGTATTACCTGCCTCTCAGACCCGGGATAAAGATGCGCTTACCCGCGACGGTGTAGAAAAGGTTTTAAAAGATCTGACTGAGAAGATGGGCTTTGAATATGTAGTCTGCGATTCACCAGCTGGTATTGAACAAGGTGCATTAATGGCCTTATATTTTGCCGATGAAGCCATCGTCACTACTAACCCGGAAATTTCCAGTGTACGTGACTCTGACCGTATTCTGGGTATTTTATCCAGCAAATCTCGCCGTGCCGAAACTAATGGGATACCGGTAAAAGAGCATTTACTGATTACCCGTTATTCACCTGAGCGTGTAGAAAAAGGTGAAATGCTGTCTGTACAGGATATTCAGGATATTTTGCGTATTCCATTAATTGGTGTTATTCCTGAATCACAAAATGTATTACAGGCATCTAATTCTGGTACGCCGGTTATTTTGCAGGAAAATTCAGTTGTTGCTGAAGCTTATAAAGATGTTGTCGCTCGTTTACTGGGTGAGGATCGTCCAATCCGTTTTCTGGATACTGAGAAAAAAGGTTTTCTCAAGCGACTGTTTGGAGGATAAGACATGTCTATAATAGATTTTCTTTTTGGTAAGAAGCAACAATCCGCAAAAACGGCTCGCGATCGTTTACAAATTATTATTGCGCAGGAGCGAGCCACTCATACACCGGATTATTTACCTACACTACAAAAAGAGTTACTGGAAGTGTTATCAAAATATGTTCATGTTTCTTTAAATGATATTCATATTTCTCAGGAAAAGAAAAACGGTATGGATGTATTGGCATTGAATATTACTTTACCTGAAACAGGAAAGAAAAAGGCCAGTTAATGACGCTGACTGAATTGCGCTATATTGTGGCTGTAGCTCAGGAAAAACATTTCGGACGTGCTGCCCAGCGATGTTTTGTAAGTCAGCCTACTTTATCCATTGCAATTAAGAAGCTGGAAGAGGAGCTTGGGCTGGCATTATTTGATCGCAGCAGTAATGAGGTAATGACAACTGATGCTGGCCAGCGAATTGTGGTACAGGCTCGCCGTGTTCTTGAAGAAGCTGATCGTATTAAGCTGATGGCGAATCAGGAACAGAGTGAGCTGGAAGGAATATTTAAACTTGGTCTGATTTTTACCATTGCACCGTATCTGCTGCCAAAGTTGATTTTATCTTTGCGAGAGATGGCTCCTGAAATGCCATTACAGCTGGATGAAAACTATACAGATGTATTAAAAGAATCACTTAAGCGTGGTGATCTGGATGCTATTGTAGTAGCAGAACCATTTGTTGAAACCGGGCTGGAAACTATTCCGCTTTATGATGAGCCTTTTTTTGTTATTGTTCCAAAAGGCCATGCTTTCGAGCAATTGGACGAGGTTACACCAAAGCAACTAGGTGAAGAACGGGTATTACTGCTCACCGAAGGCAACTGTATGCGTGATAATGTACTGGCTAGCTGTCAGGAATTGGCTTCGCGTCAGAAAATTCAGGGACTGTCTAATAGTATTCAGGGAAGTTCTATCAATACGATCAGACATATGGTGGCCAGTGGTCTGGGTATTAGTGTCATGCCAGCTACAGCTTTAACAGAGAATGATCATCTGTTGTTCAGTATTATTCCTTTTACTAGTCCGACACCGGAACGGCGCGTGGTTCTGGCCTCCAGACGAAATTTTGTTCGTCCTAAAGCCTTGCGCATGATTAAGTCTGCTATTCTGGCTTCGCAGTTAACTGGGGTAAAATTTATTCATGATGCTGATTAAGTTTTAGAGCAATCAAAAAACGCCTGTACTCTATAGCAGGCGTTTTTTGATGCACAAAATTTTCTGATTTAATGATTTAAGTTATATATGATTACAGATTATTTAATCATATGAAATTGATTAAATAATCTGTAATCTATAAATGAATTTAAATTCAAACAGATTCGAAACAGGATTTTCTATGATTGCATTAATACAGCGTGTGAAAGAAGCCAGCGTCTGTGTAAACTCTGAAATAGTCGGACAAATAGATCAAGGATTACTAGTGTTATTAGGTGTGGAAGAAGGAGATGATTTACAAAAAGCTGAACGTCTCTGTGACAAAGTACTTGGTTATCGGATTTTCAGTGATCAGGATAATAAAATGAATTTGAACGTTAAGCAGGCTAATGGTCAGTTACTGGTTGTTTCGCAATTTACGCTTGCTGCCGACACTAAAAAAGGGATGCGCCCTAGTTTTACAAAAGGTGCAGCACCGGAAAAAGCCAATGATTTGTATAATTATTTTGTTGAATTATGCCAGAAACAAATTGTGACTAAAACCGGTATCTTTGCCGCAAATATGCAGGTTTCTCTGATTAATGACGGACCGGTAACATTCTGGCTGCAAGTTTGAGTACTTATATTTTATTCAATAGCAAACAAATTAATTTTTAGTATCGGCTGAGTTCCTGCTTTAATACGCGGATATTGGCTTGCCGGTCTGTTATATTTTGTTGCCAGCGCTGAATTTGTGCTGTTGCTCCCTGCTTTTGTGCCTGACGTAACTTTTGCTGGGCTATTGTCAATGCATTCTGTTCACTGGCAATATCACGTTGAACCAGTTGTTTTGGTGTCAGTTTGGGTATAGTGATTATTTTAGCCGGTACTGTAACCATATTATTTTTGTTTCTAATCATAGTCACAGTTTCAGGTTTCGGGGGCTGTTGTCGCAGTGAAATACCTATTTTGGGTGAAGCCGGTGTCTTCATTAAGTCACTGTCTCGTCCAAATTCAGCACTGTACCAAAGACGCTGCAACTGCTCCAAACCCGGAGTATTTTGATTTTCCAGAGAATATTTTTTTAGATTATCATCATCTGCAGGTGGATACTTTGCAATCTGACACTGAACATCTAAAGGTTTGGTTGTATAGCTGACATGATTATTTGCCAGCGGACAAGCATACCAGACCACAGATTTAGGCTCACTGGCTGTGGATATAGCTGCTGTTGTGTCTTCAGCCCAAACCACATCCATATCACTGAAAAACAATAAACAGATAATGAAATAAAAGCTAAATCTGAACTTGTTTTGCATAACAATTACTCGTTACGTCCACATTTAAATACATACACAATGTAGTTTTATAGCACAATTTGCTGATTTGGATAATTAACCAGTGACTGAAATCTTTACAAAATATAATTGTAAGGCAAATTATCTGGTGTACGGGTATTTTTATATTATTGTAATATATATACAGAGTTTACGTTATTTAATTTATTCTCCTGATGTTTTTGATAATTCCAAAGATTGTACTTAACTACATAAATAAAAATCATAAAATTAATTCATCCTTCTTAAATTTACTTTTAATTATTAATTAACATAATGATAAAATATTAAATAATAGGAAAACAAAATGTTACTTAAATCTAAAAAAGTTTTCTTCCCAATAATTATTGTATTAATATTATTAGGATTCAGTTTTTATTATGTATATGAAGATCTCTTTGTCGATGAGAGCAAAATAGGTACGGTTGTCGATGAATATAATGGTGTTAAGGTTTACTACAATGGAAAAATCAGCCATGTAAGTGAAAGAAATATAGCACCAGATGGCTATAATTTAGGATTAAAGTATCAATGTGTCGAATTTATTAAGCGCTACTATTATGAACGCTTTAATCATAAAATGCCTGACAGTTACGGGCATGCCAAACAATTTTTTGATGATTCGATACCAGATGGAAATCTTAATCCTAAACGTAATTTACTTCAGTTCCATAACGGCTCCCCTACAAAACCTCAAGTTGACGATATTATTGTCTTAGGCTGGTCTAAATATGGCCACGTAGCCATTATCAGTAAAGTTACTGACAATGATATTGAGATCGTTCAGCAAAATCCTGGTCCTACTGCCAGTAGTCGTGCCACTTTTCCGTTAATTTATAAAGATGGATTATGGAAAATAGATTCTTTTCGTGTTTTAGGTTATTTACGTAAACGTTAAAAGCAAATTACATGATGAATCACAGAAATAGTTGTTAATTCTCATACGGTTTTAATGGATTAACTTCTTGCTTTATGGTAGTTTATATTATTGATTAATTGAGAATAGTTCGGAGTTTAATAATTATGAGTACCAATTCCATTTTGAATGGTTTCGCTTTGGGCAATATGATTGCTAATAGCGAGAGTTTTGGATTCAGCAATGGTTATAAAAAAGCACAAATGGAGTTTAGACATCAATCATCCCAAATATATCAAAATGGTTATACTCAGGGTTATACTCAAGGTTGTCTTGAATTAAAGAGACAACTACTGCCAGTTATTGAACAACAACAGTCAACTATTGCGAAACAACAGTCAACTATTGCGAAACTACAGTCAATTATTGCACAACAAAAAAACATAATTGAGTGTCAAAAAAAATATTCAGAGTTATTGGAATTTAAATACTGCGAACAGAAAAAACAAAAATAACATTTTTTATTTTTATAGCTTAAAAAAAATGGATCTTTTAATAGTTATTTTAATGCTGGGCACAAAAACAGTTTGTTAAATGATCATTTACTAATCCCATTGATTGCATAAACGCATAGCACGTAGTCGGACCTACAAAGCTAAAACCACGCTTTTTTAAAGCTCTGGACATAGCGCGACTAATTTCTGTCTGTGTTGGCACCTCTGATAAATGTTTATAGTGATTGATAATCGGTTGATCATTAACAAATGACCAGATAAAACTGGCAAAATCTTCCCCATGTTGCTGCATAGACAGATATGCATGGGCATTATTAATAATTGCTTTGAGTTTGGCCGGATGGCGAATAAGCCCGGAATTCTGTAATAGGGGTTCAATATCGGTAATTGTAATAATTTGATGCGGATTAAAATCATAGAAACAACGCCGGTATTCATCGCGTTTTTTTAATACGGTAATCCATGATAAGCCCGCCTGCTGGCCTTCCAGACAAATCTTTTCAAACAGTTTTTGCCCGTCTCTCTGTATTTTTCCCCATTCAAAATCATGATAATGTTCATACAATGGGTCGGCGTTGACCCATTCACACCGTTGTTTCAACTGTTTTTGCATAATATTTGAATCCGCTTAATGTTATAAATTTTGCATAGTTATCTGATAATTTTTAATATAACCATGTCTGAATCAGGGTGATAATACCTAAAAGACAGAACAGAATGCAGGCTCCTATACGGATACGGTTTAAGGGTAAACGCTGCATCAGCCAGTTTCCGAAAAATATTACCGGAACATTAGCTAATAACAAACCTACTGTACTACCCAGAACTACTGAAAATAAATCACGGTATTGAGCTGCCAGCAAAATAGTAGCAATTTGGGTTTTATCACCCACTTCTGCCAGAAAAAATAATACTGCGGTGGCCACGAACGGACCGTAACGCATAAAGCGAGTATCTACACCATCATCTTTATCCGGCTTTAACAGCCATAAACCCACTATCAGAAAACTGAAGCCTACAACCCAGCCCATTAACTGCGGTGTAAAAAAACGTGCTACTTCTACGCCAAACCATGCAGAAACAATATGATTAAGTAAGGTGGCACAAAGCATACCGGCAATGATGGAATATTTGCGCGAAAATCGGGTTGCCAGAAATAAAGTCAGTAATTGAGTTTTGTCACCAATTTCAGCAAGCGCAACTGGAATGACAGAAGAAAGAAAAGCATGAATCATTTTCAGAATACCGTTGGCGGGCAAAAGACAAAAGACACAATAAAACCCCCGCCGTAATGGTTTTATGTGTCTCAAGTCTCGTTAGTCCGCCAATAGGCAAGGACGTTACGACCATACAGCAAAAACTGTAAATATGTTGACCGTAACCACAGGCTTGAAGAAACCACCTGTGCAACTACTCCCTTAAGGCAGGGCATCATAACCCATTCTATACAAACGCAACAAGTGAAATTCTTTAAAAATTCATTGAATTTGATTTCAGACAACAAAACAGGCTGCCATACTTTATGGCAGCCTGCAATAATAGATTAATCAGATTAATAATAACCCAGAACTTTCCACCAAACACCACCGATAGCCACAAATATAATCAGTTCGACTACACTCATGATGAAACCGACTTTCCACCATTCGCCTAAAGTAACATAGCCTGAACCGAATATCACAGGTGAGGTACCAGTAGCATAATGCGTTAGTGTCATCATGATGCTGGAAGCTGCAGCCATCATCAGTGCAAACAGCATCGGAGGTGCGCCAAGCGCCAGACCGGCAGAATAAAAGGCAGCAAACATGGCTGTAATGTGAGCAGTAGTACTTGCAAACATATAGTGCGCATACATATAAGCCAGTAATAATAAGGCACAGGCACCCATCCAGCCCATACCCAGTCCGCCTATGCTGCTTTCCAGCACACCAGAGAACCATTTAATCAATCCGAGTTTATTCAGGAAAGTAGCCATCATGACTAATGCAGCAAACCAGGTAATGGTATCCCATGCACTTTTTTCTTTCAGAATATCATCCCAGCTTAATACACCGGTTAACAATAACAATGATAAACCAATGAATGCAGTAGTGGTCGCGTCTATAATGTATGCATCACCAAACAGCATGGCCGGCACACCTGCCCATAAAATCAGCAATACTGCAAAAATACCCAGCATGATTTTTTCATCACGGGTCATCGGCCCCTGCTCTTTCAGACGCTCTTGAGCAAAAGCAACGGCATTGGGTGTTTGCTTGATTTCAGGCGGATACAACCAGTAAATAATCAGCGGCATCAGGAACATTGCTATCAGACCCGGTATTAACATTGCCAAAGCCCATGTACCCCATGTCAGATTAATATTTTTATTGGTTACATCGGCAATTAGCCTCACAATTAACGGGTTAGGAGCGGTAGCAGTAATAAACATGATTGAGCTGATGGGATTGGCATGATAATTTACCAGAGCCAGAAATTTACCCATACGTTTTTCTGTGCCCTTTTCAGGATCAGAATCATAGCTGGATGCAATAGACTTCATGATTGGGTGAATAATGCCACCGCCACGAGCAGTATTACTCGGTGTAACCGGAGCCAGTATTAATTCCACTACGGCCAGACTATAGGCAACACCCAGCGTACGTTTACCCCATAACCTAATGAACAGATAGCCCACACGTGCACCAAGGCCGGTTTTTAATAAACCGCGCGAAATCATAATTGCCACACCAATTAGCCAGATCAGCGGATTACCAAAACTGCTTAAGGCATCACCCATAGCCTTACTGGGATCATTATTAGTTACTCCGGTTAAGGCAACCAGCATAATGGCAATAATAGATAGTGCACCAATTGGCATTGCTTTGCCGATAATGGCAGCAATAACTCCGACAAACATGGCCAGTAAATGCCATGCCTGAGGTGAAACCCCCTCTGGAACCGGTATGAACCAGATAATCAGAGCGATTATCAGCGCAATAGCCGCGGGAATGGGTTTAAACCCAATTTTTAAAGGCATACAACATACTCCTAAATCATAAAGATACAGACTACAGCCAGACAGAAATCACTAAACTGAATGTGATTGTATACTTTTATAACAAAATGCCGTCTGACATAAAGCAAAAAAGTATCAGACGGTATTGACGAAAGTCAGATGATTATACTGTTTAAGCCTGAATGAATATAACATATAGCTGTGTAAGTAAATGCTATTGATGTTTAAGCGGATTTTCCGGATGCGATTAAATAGATAAATTTTGCAAAACTATGCTTGAAATCGTGCCGGGCATACCCATCTACGCTTCATTAGCAATAGTATGGCGGTGGTAATTAACTACCCTGTTTGCAGCCGTAATATAGCGGCGCAAAGTACGAAATTAAATAATTAGGAGATTATTAATTATGGCAAAAGTAATCGGTATTGACTTAGGTACCACCAACTCCTGTGTTGCCATTTCCGAAGGTGGCCAGACTAAAGTAATTGAAAATGCAGAAGGTGCACGTACTACGCCTTCAATTGTTGCTTATCTGGACGATAACGAAATTCTGGTAGGTGCACCAGCCAAACGTCAGGCTGTTACCAATCCGAAAAATACTATTTATGCCGTAAAACGTCTGATCGGCCGCAAATTTGATGATGCTGAAGTACAGCGCGACATTAAATCTATGCCTTTTCAGATTGTTAAAGCAAATAATAACGACGCATGGGTAGAAGCACATGGTGAAAAATTATCACCTCCGCAAGTATCTGCCGAAGTATTGCGTAAAATGAAAAAAGCAGCTGAAGATTATCTGGGTGAAAAAGTAACTGAAGCTGTTATTACTGTGCCAGCTTATTTTAATGACAGCCAGCGTCAGGCCACTAAAGACGCCGGTCGTATTGCCGGTCTGGATGTAAAACGTATTATCAATGAACCTACTGCCGCAGCTCTGGCTTTCGGTATGGATAAGGGCGAAAAAGGCGACCGTAAGATTGCCGTATACGACCTTGGCGGTGGTACATTTGATATTTCTATTATTGAAATCGCTGAAGTTGATGGCGACAAACAGTTTGAAGTACTGGCCACCAATGGTGATACATTCCTGGGCGGTGAAGACTTCGACCAGCGTTTGATTAACTACATCATTGATGAATTCAAAAAAGATCAGGGTATCGATCTGAAAAATGATGTAATGGCTCTGCAACGTCTGAAAGAAGCTGCTGAAAAAGCGAAAATCGAACTTTCCAGTGGCCAGCAGACAGAAATCAATCTGCCTTACATCACTATGGATGCTTCCGGCCCGAAACATCTGGCGATGAAAATTACCCGTGCCAAGTTTGAAAGTCTGGTAGAAGATCTGATTACCCGCTCTATCGAACCTTGCCGCACTGCAATTAAAGATGCCGGTCTGAGCGTAAATGATATTAATGATGTTATTTTGGTAGGCGGTCAAAGCCGTATGCCAAAAGTACAGGAAGCTGTTAAAGATTTCTTCGGTAAAGAACCGCGCCGTGATGTTAATCCTGATGAAGCTGTTGCTGTAGGTGCTGCTATTCAGGGTGCTGTACTGGCCGGTGACCGTAACGACGTGCTGTTACTCGATGTAACACCTTTGTCTCTGGGTATTGAAACCATGGGCGGTGTGATGACTAAACTCATCAACAAAAACACTACCATTCCGACTAAAGCAACTCAGACATTCTCTACAGCTGAAGATAATCAAAGTGCGGTAACCATCCATGTATTACAGGGTGAACGTGAACGTGCTTCTGCTAATAAGAGTCTGGGACAATTTAATCTGGGTGATATTCCTCCTGCACCCCGTGGTGTGCCTCAGGTAGAAGTTACTTTTGATATCGACGCCAACGGTATTTTGCATGTATCTGCAAAAGACAAAGGTACCGGCAAAGAAGCTAATATCACCATTCAGGCTTCTTCCGGTCTGAGCGAAGAAGAAATCGAACGCATGGTAAAAGATGCAGAAGCTAATGCTGAGGAAGATCGTAAACTATCCGAACTGGTAAGCAGTCGCAATCAGGCTGAAGCTTTGATTCATTCAGTACAGAAATCTTTGACTGAATATGGCGACAAACTGGATGCTGCTGAAAAAGAAAAAATTGAAGCAGCCATCAAGGAAGCTGAAGAAGCTGTTAAAGGCGAAGATAAAGCTGCAATTGATGCTAAAGCCGAGGCTTTAGGTACAGCCAGCCAGAAACTGGGCGAAATGATGTATGCTCAGGCACAGGCCGAAGGTCAGCAAGCTGGTGCCCAGACTGAACAGTCACAAAGCAAAGGCAGCGATGACGTTGTAGACGCTGAATTTGAAGAAGTAAAAGATAAAGAGAAAAAAGACTAATTTTTTCCTGATACTATTTAACCCCGCTTCCAAGCGGGGTTTTATTTTATCTGGCCATTGCTCTACAGACTAAAAAATACCATTTATATCTGTCTTTTTTGCCGCAAAATTTCTGATTTTATTATTATTGCCAGTTTATAATCATTCAGACAGATGAAAATATCCATAAGCAGAAATTGTGAATATTTAATGTCCTGTAAAAAAACAGACATATTTGCAAACTGACCGTTACAATAATCGTAGCGATTATTTACAATAAAGAAATACAACTGGAGCAAAAGATGGATTTTTATATTTTACTGATTTTACTTGGTGTCTGTTGTGCCATACTAACTGCCGGATTTTGCGGACGCTCACAACGCTGGGGTCCATGGACTATGCTGGTTGGCATTAGCTGCCTGCTGATTCTGATTATGGTGATGATATATAAACTATCGCGCGTTGTCTGAATTCTGATTCCTGTCTGTCAGCTTCATTTTGATTCTGGCAGATGAATAACTATTTAAGAATCGGTTGGAAATCAATGATGGTGATTACAACCGAATAAAATTGATGTATAACATTATCTTCTCTAGCTAAGACTGTTTTCTTCAAAGAAAATTTGAAAAATAGGTATCCACATGCAAAACAAATTAAGCAAAATAACCTGTATCGAAGATTTGCGTAAAGTTGCCAAACGCAAAGTACCTAAGATGTTTTATGATTATGCTGATACTGGTTCGTGGACTGAATCTACCTATCATGCCAATAGTAATGATTTTCAGGAAATTAAATTACGCCAGCGTGTATTGACGGATATGACCGGCCGTACACTGGAAACAACAATGGCTGGTCAGACAGTAAAAATGCCGGTAGCACTGGCACCTACCGGATTAACCGGTATGCAGCATGCCGACGGAGAAATTCTGGCTGCACGTGCGGCCGAAAAATTCGGTGTGCCGTTTACGCTGTCTACTATGTCTATATGTTCTATTGAAGACGTGGCAGAAAATACCAGCGCTCCGTTCTGGTTTCAATTATATGTTATGCGTGACCGCGAATTCATGCGCGATCTGATTCGCCGTGCTCAGGAAGCCAAATGCTCAGCATTGGTGGTTACTGCTGATTTACAGGTTCTGGGACAAAGACATAAAGATATTAAAAACGGGCTGTCTACGCCGCCTAAACCCACACTGCGCAACTGGATGAATCTGGCTACTAAGCCGGAATGGTGTCTGGCTATGCTGAATACACAGCGTCGCACTTTCCGTAATATTGTCGGACATACCAAAGGCGTTGCCGACATGACATCACTGTCTTCATGGACATCTGAACAGTTTGATCCGCGCCTCAGCTGGAAAGACATAGAAGAAATCAAGAATTTATGGGGCGGAAAATTGATTATTAAAGGCATTCTTGATGCCGAAGATGCAGAAATGGCTGTGAAATCCGGCGCAGATGCAATTATAGTGTCTAACCATGGTGGTCGCCAGCTGGATGGTGCTCCTTCGACCATCCATGCTTTACCCAATATTATTTCTGCTGTAGGCAATAATATTGAAGTCTGGCTGGATAGTGGTATCCGCAGCGGACAGGATGTTCTCAAGGCTATTGCTATGGGAGCCAAGGGTACACTAATTGGCCGCGCATTCCTGTATGGTCTGGGTGCATATGGTGAGGATGGGGTAACACGTGCACTGGAAATTATTTATAACGAAATGGATATCAGCATGGCCTTTACCGGTCATACTGATATCAAAACCGTTAATAAAGATATTCTGATACCGGGCACTTATCCGGTAGCCGGTTAAATCTGCCTGATTCTAAGGATATTTAAAAGCTATTTGTCTCAGACAAATAGCTTTTTTATCGATACTGCTCATCTTATTCAGTATTTGGTATAACTAACTGGCTTTTTAACTGACATGAACAGGTGACAAAGCCACTTCAGCCGGCTATGCTTGCCTTTTTATTGCTTATTAGACTGTTATGAACATCACTGAGAAAATTGCTTCGGAGCTGAATGTTGCTTCCGCACGAATTCAGGCAGCGATTGACCTGCTGGATGATGGCGCTACGGTACCGTTTGTGGCACGCTACCGTAAAGAAGCCACAGGCGGGCTGGATGATACTCAGCTGCGGACGCTGGCTGAACGATTACAATATCTGCGTGAATTACAGGAACGCAAACAAACTGTATTATCCAGCATCGAAGAACAGGGCAAACTGACTGATGAGCTGCGCCAGAGCATAGAAGACGCTGATAATAAAACTGCACTCGAAGATATCTATCTTCCTTATAAACCCAAACGCCGTACCAAGGCACAAATTGCACGCGAGTACGGGCTGGCACCATTAGCTGAATCACTGCTTACTCAGCCAGATCTGGATCCGGAAACTGCCGCACAAAATTATTTAAACGACAATGTCGCTGACAGTAAAGCCGCTCTGGACGGAGCGCGCGCAATTCTGATGGAACAATTTGCCGAAGAAGCCGCTCTGATAGGACGTTTGCGCGAGAAATTGTGGCGTGAAGGCGAAATCCATGCCATGGTAATCGAAGGTCAGGAAAGTGCCGGTGAGAAATTCAAAGATTACTTTAATCACCGTGAACCGATTCACAGCATGCCCAGCCATCGTGCTCTGGCCATACTGCGCGGCCGTAATGAAGGAATATTGTCGCTCAGTCTGAAATACCAGCCTGATGATACACCTGCCGGCGAACAGAGTATTTATGAGCAGCTGATTGCACAACAGTTTGGTATCGCAGATATCGGACGTGCTGCTGACCGCTGGTTACGTGACACAGTGCGCTTAAGCTGGCGTGCCAAAATTTTTCTTTCATTGGAACTTGAAGCCCTCAACCGGCTTAAAGAAAATGCCGATCAGGCTGCCATCAGCGTATTTGCCCAAAATCTGAAAGATTTGCTGCTTGCTGCTCCGGCCGGCCGTCTTACCACTATTGGGCTGGATCCGGGTATCCGTACCGGAGTAAAAGTAGCGGTAGTGGATGATACCGGTAAGCTACTGGAAACAGCTACTATCTATCCGCACCAGCCGCGTAACGACTGGAAAGGTGCTCTGACTGCACTGATGCATCTGGTAAAACAATATAAAGTCCGGCTGATTGCCATTGGTAACGGTACAGCCAGTCGTGAAACCGACAAGCTGGCCGGTGAACTGATTCGTGCCCTACCAGATTACCATTTGCAAAAAATCGTTGTTTCTGAAGCCGGTGCCTCTGTTTACTCCGCTTCTGCTTTAGCAGCCAAAGAATTTCCTGAGCTGGATGTCAGTCTGCGCGGTGCTGTTTCTATCGCCCGCCGCCTGCAAGACCCGCTGGCAGAACTGGTGAAAATTGACCCCAAATCAATTGGTGTTGGTCAATATCAGCATGATGTTAACCAGAGCCAGCTGGCCAAAAGTCTGGATGCAGTCGTAGAAGATTGTGTAAATGCTGTCGGCGTAGATGTGAATACCGCATCAGTTGCCCTGCTGGCGCGTATTTCCGGTCTTAATAGTACACTGGCACAGAATATTGTTAGTTATCGTGACCAGAATGGCGCTTTTGCCAATCGCAAAACTCTGCTTAAAGTACCGCGTCTGGGCAGTAAAACTTTTGAACAGGCGGCCGGCTTTCTGCGTATTCAGGGCGGTGATGAACCACTGGATGCCAGTGCTGTCCATCCGGAAAGTTATCCTATCGTTGCTAGAATGCTCAAAACGGCTCAGCTGCGGGCTGACCAGCTGATTGGCAACCGCAGTGTGCTCAAAACACTTAAACCCGCAGATTACATCGATGCTAATGTCGGTTTACCTACGATTAACGACATTCTGGCGGAACTGGAAAAGCCCGGTCGTGACCCGCGCGGCGAATTCCAGACCGCAACATTTGCTGATGGTATCGAAGACATCAGCGACCTTAAACCCGGCATGGTTCTTGAAGGCGTAGTCAGTAATGTGGCCGCATTTGGCGCTTTTGTCGATATTGGCGTGCATCAGGACGGACTGGTACATGTTTCTGCCTTAGCTGACCGCTATATTGCTGATCCGCGTGATATTGTTAAAACCGGCGATGTAGTTAAAGTGAAGGTTATCGATGTTGATATAGCGCGCAAACGTATTGCTCTGTCCATGCGTCTGAACGACGATGCTCAGCCTGCATCCCGCCAACACGAACGACCACGCCGGCAAAATGGTAAAACACAAAATGTATCCGGCACAGATAATGCTATGGCGGCAGCATTTGCCCGGTTAAAACAGCAATAGACAAAAGACCGCTATAAAGGGGCATCTCTGCCCCTTTTTTCATTAAACAGCCTGCATATAATATCTTAGCGACAATCTTTGCCAGACAACGGCACACTTACCTGTGAATGATCCTGAAAAGTATAAACATACACAAAATTAAATCCCCCCAGCAACATACGCCGTGTCAGAGGCTGACGGCACGCCTGCTCTAAATCTTTTTTCACTGATGCCGGATTGAAATTAGCCTGATTTCGCTTACTGTCCAGCATGGTATACGAATAATAAATAGTCTGATTGTGCCGTACAGCTGCTGTAAACAGATTCTGTTTGTGTTGCTGTGGCAGTTTCTTCTGTAATGCCAGCAATTGCTGATCTACAGACGTAGTCAATACCGGATCAATGGCCAGAGGCATATGCCGAGGTTTACTGGCGGCTTCTGCAGAAGCTGCACCAGATTCATCCGGCTGCCGGTTACAGGCTGCCAGTAAGCACAAACAAAATAGCGCAATTATTTTTTTCATAGCTGACACTTTCAGAGCAGATACAGACAGGAGTTATCCGGTCATACCGGAAAATTTTGTCTGTCCTTTCCCCTTAATTTACTCCAGATAATCAATAATAGTGTAACACGCGCTGATTAATTTTCTACTTGCTTAATAACTTTATTTAAATCATCCATTTTCAGATTCTTGCGTAAATATTCTTCACTTTCAGGTAAAGCAATTTGAACCGATTGTTTGCACTCATATGCCAGCTCAGCATTACTTGCAGAAAAATCTATAACATGACCACCAAGTTTACGTGTAGTATCAATAAAATGCAGATGAAAACCAGCTACAGATAATTCTTTGAAAAACTCTGGCGTCCAGAAACCGATTAATGTGCCAGTGACCTTCTCTACCGTATCCACGATTTGCTGTTCAAAAACTTTAACAACAGACGGATAAGGTTTATGCTGAGCAAACGGACGACGAATCTTCAGCTCATCAAACTGTCCGCTGATTCTTACTGCCACGAATACATTATCCAGAGGCAGATAGTGCGCCAGATGCGCATACAGATTGCTTTTACAGACATCAGTTATATCCACAACTTTATCAGGCTGAAATGTTGTAACCTGTACGAACGGCAACAGCTCATTATCTCCCATTACCTTAACCGCCTTATCACCGTCGGCCTCCAGAAAATCATGGTCAACAATTACCTCACCGGCCAGCGCATGAGAACAGCCTAAACCAAAATCACCATATTTTTTTGCTTCTCCCACACTAAATACTCCATCAAACAACCCTGCCATCAATGCATTAATGGTTGAAAACTGGACAATTGCTTTTTTCATTTTTTGCTCCGAGAATAGACAATAAATTTTATTTACATATTAATATACTCTAAAATAAAAATTTATTGAATAAACAATGTTTATATGGTTATTGCTGGTCAATTTAATACCAATAAATAACCGGACATCAGCAGAATCAATTAATTATTTTGATAATGTATTTAAATTCAGATTAGCATAGTCTGAATCAGGCTTTGTATTGCAGTTACACTGGTCACAGCACCCACCTTTGGCAGATATCCTGCTGAAATCAGATTATCCGGTGCAGGTAAGACTGTTATGGTATAAGCGATTCTCTTTATTTCTGCATCTGCAATGCAGGTAGTTACAATCAATCAGACTGATTCGAAAACTCACCATGAAATCTTTTGTTTATTATTTTCTGGCTGCTGTTGCTGAAATCAGCGGCTGTTTTTCTTTCTGGGTCTGGCAACGCATGGGCAAATCAGTACTCTGGCTATTACCCGGCACACTGTCTCTGTTGTTGTTTGCATGGTTGCTGACGCTGGTGGAAAGCAATATTGCCGGACGGGCATATGCCGTTTACGGCGGTATTTATATCTGCTGTTCGTTACTGTGGTCTTGGCTGGTAGAAGGATCTGTACCGGATAAATGGGATATCAGTGGTGCACTGGTATGCCTGCTTGGTGCAGCAATCATTTTGCTCGCTCCACGTGGCTAAACAAAATTTGTTTATATGATTTTGGTATTTACCAGTACGAAAAGTGACAAGCCGGCAAGCTGCGTCTAAACTTATCGTTTATTGCTGAACAAACTATAGCTGTAGATTATTATGCTACTGAAAAGTTTACTTTCATTATCGTTAGGCACATTTGCACTGGGTATGGCAGAATTCAGCATGATGGGTATTCTGCCGGATGTGGCGGTTTCACTGAATATCAGTATCGCTCAGGCCGGACATTTTATTGCTGCTTATGCAATCGGTGTCTGCTGCGGTGCATGGCTGCTGGTATTAAGTTACCGTCTGCCACCCAAAACTATTTTATTGTCATTATCGGTATTGATTGCCATTGGTAATATACTGGCTGCATTATCTCCGGGCTATATGACTTTACTGGTAGCACGTTTTATTTCCGGTCTGCCGCATGGCGCATACTTCGGTATCGGCTCCATTGTTGCTACCAAACTTGCACCACCGGGACGCTCTGCGCAGGCTGTAGCACTGATGATTGCCGGAATGACAGTAGCCAATCTGATTGGTGTACCAGTAGGTACATGGCTGAGTTTGCATTTAAGCTGGCGTCTGGTATTTACTCTGGTGGCTGTAGTGGCCATCATACTGGTATTCACCTTACGGCGTTTTATCCCGCAAATGGATCGTTTACCCGATACCGGTATTCTGGGACAATTCCGTTTTCTGAAATCTGCTGCACCATGGCTGATACTGGCTGCCACCATGTTTGGTAACGGCGGGATTTTCTGCTGGTTCAGCTATATTAGCCCCTTACTCACACAGGTATCCGGTTTCAGTGGTAATCAGGTCAGCTTGCTGATGGTACTGGCCGGCGCCGGTATGGTCGCCGGTAACTGGTGCGGTGGCCGTCTGGCCGACCGTTATACACCGGGTCAGGTCGCAGCCGGCTTACAGGGACTGGCAGCCGCAGCACTATTACTGATTTTCCTGTTTGCATCGAATAGCTGGTTATCAGCCATACTGATGTGTGTATGTACATTCTGTCTGTTTGCCGTATCCGCACCACAGCAATTGTTATTACTGCGTCACTCTCCGGGCGGTGCCTTGCTTGGAGCCGCCAGTGTACAGATGGCATTTAATCTGGGTAATGCCATTGGTTCTTATAATGGCGGGCTGGCCATCAGCCATCACTGGGGGTATCAATATCCGGCATTACTCGGCGTGCCACTGACATTAATTGGTTGTGCCTGCCTGCTGTGGTTTCACCGTCGTTATGAAAATCAGGGACAGGATATCTGAACTATAAGGAAATAATAATGGATGAATCTATACCACCGGAAATCAGGCAACGTCTGCAACTTGCCAAAAAAAATGGTAATAAAACCGAACAACTGCGTTTATGGCAGGAATACAGTAGTCAGCAAGGCTTTTCCAGTGAATGGGTAATGGCCGCACGGCTAGGAGAAGCAGGTTATACAGATGAACAGGCTCATATGGTAGCCTGTCTGTTCGGCCGCTGCTAGTAAGTATGGGTTATATTAAGATACTTATGGCTGAAATTATTGTTGAAACACACCCGTTGAAACCTTTTTTACCCGCAAATGCGCGGCTGCTGATGCTCGGGTCATTCCCTCCGCCTGCCGGACGATGGAAAATGAATTTTTATTACCCGAATCTGCAAAATGATATGTGGCGTATTTTCGGGCTGGTATTTTTTCAGGACAAACATTACTTTTTTACTGATAACAATAAAGCATTCAACGAAAAACTCATCCGTACTTTTTTATCAGAACGCGGTATAGCCATTAATGACACTGCGTATCAGATCAGACGTTTACAAAATAATGCAGCCGACAAATTCCTCGAAGTTGTTACACCGGTAAACTTATCGGCAGTACTGACTCAGATTCCGCACTGTCAGCATATTATGACTACCGGAGACAAAGCTACCAGCACATTATTACAACTATTACCAGCAGATACGCCAGTACCGACTATCGGCCATCCCAGTCACACTATACTGGACGGCCGGCATTTAACTTTATCCAGACTGCCTTCTTCATCGCGCGCTTATCCGCTTGCACTGGAACGCAAGGCAGCAATTTATCGTGATTATTTTGCTAATATTGGGTTATTGAACTAATTTTAACTATTCAGCGGGGGAATTTTTATGCATATTCTGATTTTTGGTGCCAGTGGCGGCGTTGGCAAGGCATTGGTTGAGCAGGCATTAGACAGCGGAAATGAAGTAACTGCTGCGCTTCGTTCACCAGAAAAATTTGATTTGCAACATCCTAAATTACATATTCGCCACTGTGATGCATTTAACGCTGCTGATGTAGCGTCACTATTTACCGGTAACAGCCAGTATGATGCTGTCGCTTCTGCTCTGAATACCAATCAGGGAGTTAAACCGGGTGATGATTTGCAGCGCATGCTTGACAACATCGTTACACAATTACAGAAACATGGCATTAAACGTATTGTGTATTGTGCCTCTGCCGGCGTGGATAATGAACTTGAAGGCGAGCGCGGTCAGGCGGCAATGGAATTTTTACGCTATCCTCTGGCAGACCATCGGGCGGCAATCGGAATCATTCAGGCAGCCGGTCTGTCTGCAACCATTGTGCGCCCGCTTGGCTTAACTAATGATGCGCTTTCGGCTCATTATCTTGAAGCAGCACAGGGTGTACCAGCAGGAAGTGGTCGTATTGCCCGCGCAGATGTGGCACATTTTATGCTGAAAGCACTGCACAATGATGCTTATATCGGACAATCTGTCGCATTATCCGGCGTCTGAATAAATAATTGCTATAAGATATATCTGACCGTCTGTCTGCTTTAGCAGGCAGACGATTTATTATTTGCGGATTTTTCGATAAAACGACGCTTCACCCTCCGGACGGGTTTTAAAGCGTTTATGCAGCCAGTAATATTGTGCCGGCTGTTCACGTATTCTTGCTTCAATAAAATCGTTCATGCGCTGAGTATCAGCAACCACATCTTCACTGGGGAAATGTTCCCACTGCGGATAAAAGCGCAGAGTTACTGTACCATCAGCCTCGCGGGTTGGAATAGCAGGAATCACTTTTGCCTTAGTCAGAGCAGCAATCCGGCTCAGACCGGCAATTGTAGCAGTTGGAATACCGAAAAAATTCACAAAAATTGATTCACGCCGGCCAAAATCCTGATCGGGCAGATAAAGAAACGGAGCGGTACTGGTTTTGATTTTCTTAATAATTGCACGCAGCCCTTCCGTACGCCCAATCAGAAAAACATTATGATAACGATGACGTCCCTTAAGTATCTGCTCATCCATCTGTTTATTTTTCTGATGTGAGTAAACACTAATCAGTGGTACATCCTGATTAAGAGCATATACAGCTGCTTCAAAAGCAGTAAAATGCGGATAAAGTAAAATTACCTTTTCACCCGCGGCGAGAGCTTCATCAAGATAATGTTTATCCTGATAACGCACCAGCTTTTTCAGCCGGCCTGCATCTCCATACCAGTACAAACCATATTCCAGTAATAACATGGCCATATGGTAGAAATGTTCACGCAGTATTTTGCGCCGCTGCTGTTCTGTCCATTCAGGAAAACAGTGACGCAAATTAATCAGACCAATACGTCGTCTTGGTGCTACCGCATAATAACTTATCCAGCCTACACAGCGTGCCAGCGCATGAATCATACATAATGGCAGTAATTGCAGCACATACAAAAAAGCAAACGCCAATTTCATCATCATTACTATTGTTACCTAACTGATTATCGCCAGCTCTATCATTAACTGCACTCTATTGTACACAAGCTGCGGTCACTTTACATTCACTGTTGTATATAACTTATTGCAATAACACCAGAGCAAGTAGTGACAGGCAAAATACTCCGGATAAAAATAAAACGGCCTGCAAAGACACAGACCGTATGAACCGGATTACAGACAAACTAATGTGCCCCGCCGCCACCGCCACTGCCAAACGGCGGTCTGGCAAACCACACCAGTACAATCAGAATCAGAAATGTCATCCCATACAGCCAGAACAGATCATTGGCACCCATAATATGAGCCTGCTGCCCTATGGTCTGCTCAATCGAGCCCAGCGGCTGAGTACCACTTAAACCGAGCTGATTCATCCCTTGAATTGATTCATTCATCGTACTGTTATAAGGATGAATGTTTTCTACCAGTTGTGTATGATGCAAAGCCTCACGTTTATCCCATAACACATTGACCATTGAAGTACCAATACCGCCGGCCAGAATGCGCACAAAATTGGAAATACTTGAAGCACTGGCAATCTGTGAACCGGACATATTAGACAGAGTAATCTGGGTTAGCGGCATAAAAAACATTGCCATACCAATCCCCTGCACAAACTGCGGCCAGAATACATCCATAAAACTCATACCGGCATTAAAATTGGTACGCCAGAAGAAACAGATGGCATATACAGTAAAGCTGATGGTTACCAGCACCCGCATATCCAGCCTGTTACCAAACTTACCAATCAATGGCGACAACAATACCGGGAAAATACCGATAGGCGCCGTTGCCAGCCCTGCCCAGGTAGCGGTATAGCCCAACTGCATCTGTAACAGCATCGGCAATAATACAATTGCGCCCATATAGGTCATATAGGCGGTACTGAGCGTAATCACACCTACCGTAAAATTACGGTCTTTAAACAGGCGTAAATCCACAATCGGATATTTTGCATACCATTCCCAGATAACAAAATAGCTCAGACATACCGTGGCAATAACCGCTAAAATAATGATTTCATTGGATGAGAACCAATCCAGCTCATGACCACGGTCGAGCATCATCTGTAAGGCACCCACACCTACAACCATCAGGGACAGCCCCATCCGGTCGATTGGCTGGTTTTCGGTTTCAGTTTCGCGTTTTTTCAGCATCTGCCATGAGATACCCGCGGCCAGCAACCCGATTGGCACATTAATAAAGAAAATCCAGCCCCAATGCCAGTTGTCACTGATAATCCCACCAAGAATCGGGCCGAAAATCGGTGCCACAATAATCACCATTGACCACATAGCCAGCGCCATCGGGCGCTTTTCCGGCGGATAAGCTGCCATCAGCAGACTTTGTGACAGCGGAATCATCGGACCGGCTACAGCCCCCTGCAATACACGGAAAAACACCAGCAATGCCAGACTGGGGGCAATACCACATAAAAACGAGGCCAGCACAAAGGACAGCGTAGCCACGACAAATACTTTTACTTCACCAAAACGGCGTGCCAGCCAGCCAGTTAGCGGTACAGAAATAGCATTTGCCACAGCAAACGCCGTAATTACCCACGTACCCTGACTGTTGGCTGCACCCAGATTACCGGTAATAGTCGGTAATGCCACATTGGCAATAGTTGAATCCAGCACCTGCATAAAAACGGCCAGTGATAGAGCCACCGTAACCAGAGCAAGTGCCGGACCTTTTAAAGGAGAATGCGTCATTCAAGCAGCCTTATCGCAGAAATATTTTTTATCTGCAGCATATCCGGATAGCTGTACTCACAAGTACAGTCAATACTATTCACAAAGACGATACTTCCGGAATAACAAAAAAATCAGGCAAAATCATTACCATGAATAATGGCTGCTGGCGGCAGAATATGCCCTTCTGCTTTAGCAGCCGTCGGATTATGGTTCAGCATTAACTCAATCAGGGTGCATATTGAGCAAAAATTTCCTCAATCATATTATTGATTGGAGTCCAGTCAATTGCAGCCATATTTCCATTAGTGGGAATCGCATTAGCCGCAGTTAAATCCTGACCATTCTGGTTGCGCGTATTCACTTCAACATCCATTGACAAACCTACCCGCAGCGGATGTGCAGCCAGCTCTTTCGGATCCAGAGCAATCCGCACCGGCACACGCTGTACCACCTTAATCCAGTTACCGGTTGCATTTTGTGCCGGCAACAGTGAGAACGCAGCTCCCGTACCTGCTGACAGACCGGCTACCTTACCGTGATAAGTCACCTTACTACCATATACATCGGCACTGATTTCCACCGGCTGACCAATACGGATTTTAGCCAGCTGACTTTCCTTAAAGTTTGCATCCACCCACACATTATTCAATGGTACAACCGCCATCAGTGCAGCACCGGTTGCTACCTTCTGCCCTACCTGTACATTACGCTTGGCAACCTGCCCGTCAACCGGAGCCTTAATCTGAGTACGTTGCAAATCCAGCCATGCACTCTTCAGATGACTGACAGCAGTCATCACTGCCGGCTGCTGACGCAGCGGAACATTGTGACCCAATACAGCTTTGGCCGCGCTTTCCTGTCCCTGCATAGCTTTCAGATTAGCCTGTGCTTCCTGTACTGCATCACGCGCATGACTCAGCTCCTCAGCAGAGATGGCATCTGTACCGGCCAGACTCTGGCGGCGCTGTAAGTCAGCCTGCAAACGTTTTAACTGTGCCTGTTGCGCTGCAACCTGTGCACTGGCCTGACGTGATTGAGCAGTCTGCTGCTGATTCTGGCGAATCGCATTAATCAGCTCATCATGTGCCCGTTCAAACGCCAGCTGCATATCACTGTTATCCAGCTCTACCAGCACCTGACCGGCTTTCACAGTTTGCGTATCATCCACATTTACCTTTTGTACCGTACCGGTAATTTGCGGAGTTATCTGTACCAGATGACCATTTACATACGCATCATCGGTAGATTCTTTATGCTGCCAAACCAGCAGATACATCAGCAGACAACCCAGTGCAATCAGCAGAAAAATCACGGTCAGCAACACGAGTTTACGTTTGCGGCCGGCCGGTACACGTTCTGACTGCGGCTGAACCGCCGGTTGTGAGGTGGTTACCGCCTCGTTAGTTTGCTTTTGTTCACTCATACGAAAATAGCTCAATAAAATTTAAAAATAACAGTAAATTAACGAGTAGCCTCAGCATCTGACATCTGGAAACCGCCGCCCAGAGAAGCATGCAGACTATTCCAGCTTTGCTGCTGCCAGGCAATGGTTTTAACCAAATCAGCCCGTGCACTCAGAGCAGCGTCTTCACGCTGTAGTCTGGTAATAGCATTGTCCAGACCGGCTGCCTGACGCTTGCTGCTGGCAGCTGCATTTTTCTGTGCCACCTGCCATGCCTGCTGCTGTAATGGCAGTGCCACAGTACTGTGCTGATAATCACTAATTGCATCAGCTGCCTGCTGCAAGGCAGTCAATACGGTTTTATCATATTGAGCTACCTGTTCATTATAAGCAGAGCGTTTACCGGATAATGCCGCCTGTAAACTGCCTGAAGTAAATAACGGCAGAGTAATGGCCGGAACAACACCCAGCATCCGTGAAGAAGAGTGCACCAGATCAAACGCATCAACATGCGCAAGACCTGCCAGACCCTTAATTTCAATATTAGGATAAAAAGCAGCCTCAGCCGCCTTCACACCAAAATAATTTGACTGTAACAACGCCCGCTGTGCAGCAATATCAGGCCGCTGCCCTAAAATATCCGCCCGCAAACCATCAGTCGCAACTGCAGGCACCTTACCCAATGGCTGTGGTACTGCTTCCGGCAACTGGGTCGGTGATAATCCGACCAGTGCCGCAATACCATGACGGGTACGTTCAATATCCGCCTGTGTCTGACGTAAAGCGCTTTGCAAATTCAGTACAGTCTGCGTAACAGCATACTCATCACTTGCCGGCTGTAAACCTGCGCGAATCCGGTTTGCAACCAGCTTCTGCAACTGCTGATTCACTGCAATACGCTGTTTCAGAATATCCGACTGTTCCTGTAACTGCTGCCATTGCGTATATTGCGACACAATACTCTGGCTCAGTACCAGTCGGGCCTGTTCCTGCTGATAAGAAGCTGCAAGACGGGAACCCAGCGCAGCCTTAATCAGATTACGCTGTCTGCCCCAGAAATCAAAAGTGTAATTAACCGCTACCGCAGCCATTTCATTACTGAAAACATGATTCGGGTTATCACCGTCCCGGTTTGAGTCAGGCTTCGGATTCAGATAGGCGGCCACACCATTAGCCTGTACCCCCACCTGAACACCAGCCTCACCTCTGGCACCACGCCATTGAGCCTCAGCTTCTGCAATACGCGCAGCCGCAATACGTAAATCCGGCGCATTGGACAAGCCGGTTTCCATTAATCTGTTTAACAATGACTGATTCAGCCCCAGCCACCAGTTTTGTTTTACTGCTACAGTCTGCCCTGCCGGCAATTGCAGCTGACCGGCATCCTGTGGATTTTCTAACTCAGGCTGTTTGCCAAAATTGGCACAAGCAGATAACAGCAGCAAAGCAACAGGGCTAACAAGAGCCAGCTGACGTAATCGGGGCGCAGATACAGTTAATTTCATGCAAATCTCAGCAAAAAGTTAAGCAGCAGTTAATAACTTAGTTAACAGCTGCTGTAATTGTTCATATTCCGGTTCACTCAGGGCTGACCATACCCGCCGGTGTACCTCATTGGTTTCCGGACTAACCATTTGAATCAGATTCTCACCGGCTTTAGTTAGTTTCAGCGTAATTTTGCGCCGGTCATAAGGATGAGTAGAGCGCGTAGCCCAGCCATTAAGCACCAGTTCATCCGACAAACGCGTTGCACTGGTACGAGTCAGATTCAGAATACTGCTCAGTTCTGATGGTAAAATCTCATGATTCGGTCGTGAATACACTGCCAGCAATGCATGCCACAGACTTTCTGATAAATGGTGCTTGTGTAAACGCTCATTCAGCTCACCGTGAATCGATGTATGTACCAGACGGATTAACCGGCTGAGCATCACCAACTGAACATTCATGCTTGGCATTTTCACTGCCAGCACCTCTAAAGTAGCTTCCAGTTCGGTAGCAGGAAGAGAAAAACCCATCTTAGAACACCTCAAAATCCAAAAAATAAACCATTTTAATAACCATACCACTTATTATAAATGAAGCTTATTATTTAGCTGAAAATATTCCATCCCTAAAATAGTCACTACCTTAGCAAATTTTTTGAAAAGCCCTCTTATCTATCTGTATATCTGCATATTGCCGGTAACAGTAAATACCCTATACCGTTATCGTTTTTTCCAGCCCTCATCTATCACCTGTCAAATAGAATTACCGGAAACAGACTCTACAGACCAGAACAGCAAATTGCTTTAGCGCATCATCCGTCGTTGCAGAAATGAAACAACCCGGACAGCATTCAGCAATACCGGTTAACCAGTTTTCAACTCAAAAAACCATCACTTAAACTTGTTAATAATTGGCTGCAAAGACCATAAACATAATTATTTTTCTATACAAACCATAAAGTAACAACTCAAAACCATACTTATGTGTTAAGAGCATAATTATATTTAATAACAGATTAAATATAGAGACATTTTGAATTTTTTTACGCCTTATTAACCAGATACCTGTTTTACCGGCTTCTCCACAACAACCTTTGACACCAGCCTTAAACAAAATTGCATCTTCCACTCTGTACAAAACTGCAATTTTCTTAGCAAATACATTACCAATAACGACATAAGCAGCATATTCAGCTTATTCCGCAGACAACCTACTGATACAACATCATCACAATATATACATATCCTGACTAACTCCTGCATCAGCAAAAAAACAGGCTGCTTCAAAAGCAGCCTGTTTCTACATAACCAGAATTAAATACCTGCGGCTTCACGCAGCAGTTGCGCTTTATCCGTACGTTCCCAGGTAAATTCAGGCTCTTCACGCCCGAAATGACCATACGCCGCTGTTTTCGCATAAATCGGTCGCTGCAAATCCAGCATTTTAATAATACCCTTCGGACGCAAATCAAAATGTTCCTGCACAATTTCAATCAGCTTGTTTTCATCGATCTTGCCGGTACCAAAAGTATCAATCGCAATTGATGTAGGCTGTGCAATACCGATAGCATAGGAAATCTGAATCTGACACTGACTGGCCAGACCGGCAGCAACAATATTCTTCGCCACATAACGGCAGGCATAAGCAGCAGAGCGGTCAACCTTAGTAGGATCTTTACCGGAAAAAGCACCGCCGCCATGAGGAGCCGCCCCGCCATAAGTGTCCACGATAATTTTGCGACCAGTAAGACCACAGTCGCCTTGCGGACCACCAATGACAAAACGCCCGGTCGGATTAATCAGATATTGCGTCTCTTCAGTCAGCATATCAGCAGGTAACACCGGCTTAATAATATATTCCTTAACAGCTGCAACCAGCTCATCACGCTCGATATCCGGCTCATGTTGCGTAGACAGCACCACAGTATCAATACGTTTTACCTTTCCGGTTTCACTGTCATACACACAGGTAAGCTGTGCCTTGGCATCAGGACGCAACCACGGCAGTTCACCACTTTTACGCACTTCACTCTGACGCTGCATCAGACGGTGTGCATAATAAATTGCAAACGGCATCAGCGTAGGCGTTTCATCACAGGCATAACCGAACATCAGTCCCTGATCGCCTGCACCCATGTCCAGGTCAAGCCCTTCCCCTTCATTAACCCCCTGAGCAATATCAGGAGACTGCTCGTCATAACACACCATCACCGCACAGCCACTGGCATCAAACCCCAGTTCTGATGAGTTATAACCGATACGTTTAATCGTATCGCGTGCAACTTGTATATAATTAATATGCGCACGTGTAGAAACTTCACCGGCCAGAACACACAAACCGGTATTTACCAGAGTTTCAGCTGCAACACGTGCAGTAGGATCCTGAGTCAGGATAGCGTCTAAAATAGAATCGGAAATCTGGTCGGCAACTTTATCCGGATGACCTTCGGATACCGACTCGGAAGTAAACAGAAATTCACTCATAATTGGCGGATACTTTCTGATGCTAATCAAGCATTATGATGGGCAGTTATAAATGCTTTTGTTACAATGTCGCCCAAATTTTCGAGTTTGAGATACAGAACGGATGCAAAAGCTGGTTTATTTCATATTTTTCCTGTTGGCATTAATCCCCTTACCTGTTTTACAGGGTTTAGGTTCCGTACTGGGGCGCCTTGGCTTTTACTTCGCCACCAGTGAACGTAAACGCACAACTAAAAATCTGCATTTTAGCAAACTTGCTGCCAACGACCAAGAATCAGAAAAACTGGTTAAATCCATTTTTGCAGAAACAGCCAAAAGCGGGCTTGAGTTATCTATAGCCTGGACCCGCTCAAGCAAGCATATCGTCTCATTATTTAAAGAAGTACACGGCTGGGAACACATAGAAGCCGCTATTGAACGCAACGAAGGTTTGCTTTTAATTACACCACATCTGGGCAATTATGATCTTGCCGGTCGTTTCCTGAGCGAAAAACTGCCTTTCCCGCTTACCGCCATGTACCGTCCGCCTAAAATAAGCTGGCTGGAAAACGTTATGAATAGCGGACGTGTGCGTGATAACGGCTATACCGCTCCTGCCAATATGCTGGGGGTAAAACAGATTGTACGGGCATTAAAAAATAAGCAGGCTACCATTGTACTGCCCGATCAGGTACCCGGCGAAGGAGAAGGTGTATGGGCAACCTTTTTTGGTCAGCCTGCCTACACCATGACCTTAGCCTCCCGTCTGGCTATCATGCCTGAAGTAACCCCCCTGTTCTTCTGCGGCGAACGCCTGCCGCACGGTCGCGGCTTTGCCCTTCATATCGCACCGCTTGAAGGCACACTCAACGGCAACCGCGAGCATGATGCACAGATTATTAATAATAATGTTGAAAAATGGGTAACACGTTTCCCAAGCCAGTACCTGTTTGGCTATAACCGGTACAAATGGCGTAAAAACAGACCTGCTACCTAAAAAAATCATCAAAAAATTAGCAAACTATATCTTATACAAACAATATAGAAATCACAGAAGAATTATCCTTAAATTATAATTATTCGGAAATTATTTAATACATTATTTAATTAAAAATCGTCATATCAATTTAATAAATATTTATCGAGTATGATCTGAAATTAGATTAAATAAAATTATATAGATTAATTTCTACTAGATACAAATCATTAATTATTATTAATAAAACAGATATATTAATCTTAAAATTAATACCAAAAGTATAAATAATTTGTTTAGCAAAAATATTAAACAATTATCTAATTATGATTTGTTTTATTTTTATTAAATTATATAACTTGTAATTTTTTGCTTTTATATTTGCCCGTAAAACTCGACTTAATCCAGACCGATGCGATGCTTAATCGTAACCGGAATATTAACCGTTTCCTGCATAGCATTAAGCATTGTGCTACCAGTTCAACCACGCATCAGACAGATACCAAAAGCACCTTGCCGTACCCGCGAGCTAGTGCTGAGGCAGCCGCAGTTCAGATTAATTTCATCATACTCATAACCAGCAGCAATTTTAACAGCCTGTACTAGAACTGCCGGCTTACTGCGCCATCTAGCTGCTAAGCAATAGGTTGCTCCTGCGGATAATATACCAGTAATCTGTTTCAGAATTTACAATATATCTTTATTGACCTATTCACAAAAAAAAGAGCCAATAAAGGCTCTTTTTTGAATATATAAACTGTTTTGGTAGTGGCAATACAGATTAACGTTTTGAGAACTGTTTTGCACGGCGTGCTTTGCGCAGACCGAATTTTTTACGTTCAACTTCACGTGCATCACGAGTAACCAGACCAGCAGCAGACAGAGTTGGTTTCAGAGCTGCATCGTAATCAATCAGTGCACGGGTAATGCCATGACGAATTGCACCAGACTGACCGGTTTCACCGCCGCCTACTACATTTACTTTAATATCGAAAGCTTCGAGATTTTCAGTCAGTACCAGAGGCTGACGAACAATCATGCGGCCGGTTTCGCGACCGAAAAATTCATCCAGCGGACGACCATTTACAATAATCTGACCGCTACCCTTTTGCAGGAAAACACGAGCCACTGAACTTTTGCGGCGACCCGTGCCGTAGTAATATTTACCGTTCATTGCGTGTCCTTAGATATCCAAAACTTTAGGTTGTTGAGCAGCATGGCCATGTTCTGCAGTAGCATATACTTTCAGTTTTTTAATCATGGCATAGCCCAGCGGGCCTTTAGGTAACATACCTTTAACGGCTTTTTCCAGCGCACGGCCAGGAAACTGGTTTTGCATTTCAGCAAAAGTGCGCTCATAAATACCACCAGGAAAACCTGAGTGGCGATAGTATTTTTTGTCAGTCTGTTTCTGACCAGTCACACGCAGTTTGTCAGCGTTAATTACAATAATGTAATCACCAGTATCAACATGTGGCGTGTATTCTGGCTTATGTTTGCCACGCAGACGGCGGGCGATTTCAGCAGCCAGACGACCCAGAACTTTGTCTTGAGCATCAACCACATACCAATCGCGCTTCACCTCATGGGGCTTAGCTGAAAAGGTTTTCATAAAAGCTAATCCAGATAAATATACGAAAGCTTCTAATATTAAAGATTAATCAATTGATTGTCAATTGCTGTACAGGGTTTGTATGACAATTTCCCTGTACTGAGCAGGATACAGTTGCATTGATGATTACATCTGTAGTCATATTCAGCCGATACGTCTGAAAGGCGGTAAACACGCCAGTAACTGTTTACCATATCGCGCAGTCAGAATACGATTATCCAGAATAGTAACCCGGCCGTAATCTGTTTCAGTCCGAATCAGCCGCCCTACGGCCTGAATCAGCTTGATACTGGCTTCCGGCACAGTAATCTCCATAAACGGATTACCGCCGCGTGCCTCTATCCACTGATTGCGGGTTTTCTCAATCGGATTATCCGGCATAGCAAACGGCAGCTTGGCAATAATGACCTGCACACACATCTCACCGGGTAAATCCAGACCTTCAGCGAAACTGTCCAGACCGAAAATAATACTCGGACGACCGGCAGCAATTGCCTCATGATGGCGCTCTAATAATATCTGTTTGGGTATTTCTCCCTGCACCAGCAATAAAGGCAAATGACTGTCCGGCAATTTCAGCGCGACCTCCTGCATTTGCCGCCGTGAAGAAAATAATACCAGCGTCCCAATAGGTTCGCTTTCATTAATCAGCTTCGGCAGCCAATTAACAATTTCACTGGTATGCGCTGCCGCATCTTTCGGGCTGGCTGCCAGTGGCGGTATATACAGCTCACCCTGTTCTGCAAAATGAAACGGGCTGTCCAGTGCCAGCATAGTAGTATCAGGCAGCCAGCTCAGGCCTGTTTGCTTTAACAGTAAATCAAATGTACCCAGTGAGCGCAACGTAGCCGAAGTCAGCAATGCTCCTGCTGCCCGCCGCCACAAACCACTGGCCAGCTTACTGGCACTGGTAATGGGAGAGGCATGAAAGTTGTAGTCAACCTTATCTTTAGCTATCCGAGTAATCCATTTAGCCAGTGGTGCTTCGCCTTCAACTTTTTCCGTGGACATTAAATCCCATACATCCACGACCTGTTCAGTTCGCGCCAGCAGCATGCCCAAATCAGTACTGAGTTGATCAAGCAGGCTGCTATCCTTATTCTTATCTCGTCTGGAGGCAGATAATGCCTCATTCATACCATTTAAATGTTTCAGCAGCATTCGTGCGGCGATAGCGGTATTATTTACCAGCATATTCAAACTCGATGGTATTTCACCATCCGGCCACAGCCAGCTGCTTTCTTCGATACTGTCCTGTACTGCCAGACTGGGTTCATCAGCCAGACAAATCAGCCATTCCTGCAAACTTTCCTGCAAACCCGATGCAGCTTCAACAGCCAGCACTGCAAGTTCACTTTTATCCAGCACACCAGCTACTTTATCTACAATATTACCAATCCGGTCTAAAAACCATAATGTCTGATTCAAACTATGTTCAGCCGCAAATTGCTGTAAAGCTTTATGCGGTAAATGGTGCGCTTCATCGATACAATAAAAACTGTTGGCCGGTGCCGGCAAAATTACACCACCGCCCATGCCGATATCAGCCAGCAGTAAATCATGATTGGCTACCACAACATTCACCGTTTCCAGCGTCTCCCGCGCCAGAAAAAAAGGACACTCGGCGCGGTTCGGGCACCCGGATTTCAAACAACCATGGCGATCATTAGTTACTTTCTGCCATAAACCGTCGTCAATTTGTTCCGGCCATGTATCCCGGTCTCCATTAAAAATACGGGCAGCAAACTGATCTGCCATATTACGCAATACTGCCAATTCTTCTTTTTTAGGCTTCCGCTCCCAGAGTACCATTTGTGGTTCAAAACCCTGCAAACTGTCCTGTGCGTTTAATTGGGTTAATTGATACAGTTTATAGGGACATAAATAACGTCCGCGTCCTTTAGCCAGAGCAAAACTAAGACTCAGTCCGCTGTGCCTGACTACAAACGGTAAATCACGCCCGACCAGTTGTTCCTGCAAGGCAACAGTCGCACTGCTTACTACCAGTATTTTGCCGCGCGTCTGCGCCATAATTCCGCCGGCAAGTAAATATGCCAGACTTTTACCTACTCCTGTCGGCCCCTCTACTACAACGATAGACTCACCATTGCGCTCCGGTGCGTCCTCACCATCCTGCTGTTGCTGAGTGCGTGAAAATGCATTAGCAACGGCTGCAATCATTTCCCGCTGTGCCTGCCGGGGCCGGAAATTAGGCAAACTTCTGGCAATACTTTGGTAATGATCACGTATGGCGTTTTTTTCTAAATCAGTAAGCATAACAATTCAAACAATAGGTAAATAGCATAAACCCATATTTTTTTTAGTAGTAAAGTTATTTAAAATCAGTATATTTACAAACTAATTCCAATTATATACTTAAATTCCATATTAAATTTTTAGCAGGCACATTATGAACAAAATTATCTATTTCGTTTTATTCTGTCTCGTGACAACAGGTCTTATTGCCTGCTCTAAAACTCAGCAAGATTCCACAGCAGCCAGTACGACCAAAAAAGAGCTGGTTTTTGGTGCCTCTGCTATGCCTTACAGCACAGTATTTGAACAAGGCATTAAACCTATTCTGGAAAAACAGGGCTACACCATTAAAACCATGAATTTTTCCACGCTGGAAGTGAATAATCAATCTGTTAATAATGGTCAGGTTGATTTTAATCTGGATCAGCATACTGCCTATCTTAATGTCTTTAACCGTGAAAAAGGTACACATCTGTATCCTTTGGTACATATCCCTACCATACCGGCTGCCATTTACTCAGACAAATACACATCCTTTCAGCAGGCGCCTAATGGTGCTACTGTGCTGATTCCCAGTGATCCGGCCAATACTTCACGTGCATTGCGCATTCTGACCGATAATCATTTCATTCAGCTCAAATCCGGCACTAACCCGATACTGGCAACATCCAGAGACATTGTCAGCAATCCAAAACAATTGAAAATTAAAGAAATGGATTCAGTCATGATTCCGCGCACACTGGGTGAAGTAGATTTCGGTTTCGCCTCCGGTGGAATTGCTTACCAGTCTAAACTTGATCCGAAAAAAGCCGTACTTCGTGAAAAAGTAATTCCGGAAATGGAAATGGTGGTTACCATTAATGAAAAAAATAAAGATACCCAGTGGGCAAAAGACTTAAAAGCAGCCTATCAATCACCAGAATTTAAACAATTTATGCAGAAATACAATCAAAATCAGATGTGGGCATTGCCACAAGGTGAATAAACCTATCTCATCCTGAAAATTGCCGGTAATACTATCACGCATTACCGGCAATTCATCTATAAATTCATCACGTAACAGTAAAAATTTAAAAACGTATAAGCAGATCACTAATTATTAATCAAAACACTGAAAATAAATCCCGCACTGTAATATTTATTAACGTGAGTTTTGCTGTATGGCTCAATAAAGCGGTACAGCAGCCTAACATGTTTAATAAAAATAACAAAACAAAATTTTTAAATACATTTTATAATATAGAAATTACATAACTTAATTTATAAAAGCATGACTCTTTACAGTATCAAACCTGCTTTTCAAAAATTATTACGCCCGCTCATGTTCTGGCTGTATCGAAAAGGCGTTACAGCAAACCACATTACCCTTTCTGCAATTGGTCTTTCTGTATTAATCGGTGTCATACTGGCTATTTTTCCGCATCCGGGATTATTCTGGCTGCTACCGATTACATTATTTATCAGAATGGCACTCAATGCACTGGATGGCATGCTCGCTCGTGAATGTAACCAGCAAAGCCGGCTTGGTGCTGTCTTAAATGAATTGGGTGATGTCTTATCTGATATTGCCTTATATGTGCCGTTCATTCTGTTACCGGGCAGTAATACAACTGTGGTACTGGTAATGCTCTTTTGTGCAGTACTTACGGAATTCTGCGGCATTCTTGCTCAAACAATTAATGGCATCCGCAGCTATGCGGGTCCCATGGGTAAAAGTGATCGTGCCTTGATTTTCGGTACATGGTCTTTATTACTGGCTATCTGGCCAGAATTAACATCATGGAACAATCTGCTGTGGTGTATATCAATTGTCTTACTGGTCTGGACTTGTGTTAACCGTTGTCGCAGTGCCCTGACCGGAGAACACTGATATGTTGTTGCAAAAATCCTTACTGGTCATTTTCAGCCTTTTATTACTGGCTACAGTTATCAATGGCTTATTAGTGTACCTGAAACCGGATAAAGACTGGCATGAACTCACACTGCGTATTCGAACGTGGTGGATTATTATTATACTGTTTTCTCTGGCATTAATCAGTCCATCCTGGTTAGGGATATGTTTTTTTGCTCTGGTCAGCTTCATGGCGTTAAAAGAATATTTAACGCTGGTACCGGCACGCCATGCAGACCGTATGCCTATCCTGTGGATGTTTATCACTATTCCGATTAATTACTGGTTTATCGGCAGTAACTGGTACGGTTTTTTTATTATATTTATTCCGGTATATATGTTCCTGTTTTTACCGGCACGAATGGTTATTGCTGGTGATACCAAACATTTTCTGCGTACAGTGTCTCAATTGCAGTGGGGCTTGATGACAACTGTATTTGCTTTCAGCCATGTTGCCAGTTTGCTGGTACTGCCGAATGATCATCAGCAAACTGGTGCACTATTGGTACTGTTCCTTGTGGGTTTAACAGAATTCAATGATATTACTCAATACTTGTGGGGTAAATCTCTGGGTAAAATCAAAATAACACCTAAAGTCAGCCCGAACAAAACTCTGGCCGGACTACTTGGCGGCATAGCCAGCACGACAATTGCTGCCATGCTGCTGGGTCCTATACTGACACCACTGAGCTGGGAAATGTCTTTAATTGCAGGTCTGATCATCAGTATAAGCGGATTCTGTGGTGATATTGTCATGTCTGCAATCAAGCGGGATATTGGTATTAAAGACAGCGGCACGATATTACCCGGCCACGGAGGTATTCTTGATCGTCTGGACTCATTGATTTTTACTGCACCGGTATTTTTTCATTTCGTTCGCTATTTTTACTACTAAATCATGCTTAAATCATTACTCAAACCCATATTTGCATTATGTATAGAATGGCCGTTTATGCGTTTCTGGCTGGGTTTGCGTATTCATCAACATCACAATCTGCCTAAACAGGGTCCGGCAATCATTGTTGCTAATCATAATAGCCACATGGATGTATTTGCACTGATGGGTCTATACTCACCTTTACAGCAAAATCAGATTCATCCGGTAGCTGCAGCAGATTACTTTCTAAGTAATAAATGGCTGGCCTGGTTTGCAATTAATATTCTCAACATTATTCCGGTTACCCGTCAGAATGGCGGTCAGAACAATCCGCTTCAGGGTTGTGAAGAAGCCTTACGTCAAAACAAAATCCTTATCCTATTTCCAGAAGGCTCTCGTGGCGAACCCGGAAAAATGCAACCGCTCAAATCAGGTATCTGGTATTTAAGCGCTGCTATGCCAACTGTACCCATCATTCCGGTATGGCTACAGGGAACTGAACAGATTATGGCTAAAGGTAATCGTATTCCGCTGCCCCTATTCATAGACATTAATATTGGCAGTGCCATGTATTACCAGCCGGATAAGGACCAGTTTAAAGCAGATTTATTAAATAATTTACTCGCATTGCGTCCGCAATATATGAAAAGAGATTCTGATGACTGAACAACGCCAAGCAAAAGAAAGTACATTTTATACCAGTGATAAACAAGAATTATTTTATCGACACTGGCCTGCAATTACCTCCGGCACGATACGTAAAGTTATTGTATTGTTTCACCGCGGACATGAACATTCTGGTCGTTTGCAGCACATTGTGGATGAGCTGAACATGCCGGATACGGATTTTTATGCATGGGATGCCCGCGGGCATGGCCATTCTCCCGGCCCTCGCGGTTACAGCCCGTCTCTGGCCCGTTCTGTACAGGATGTGGATGAATTTATGCATTTTGTTGCCGCAGACAGCCAAACTCCCCTTTCGAATATCATAGTGATTGCCCAGAGTGTGGGAGCGGTACTGGCAGCAACATGGGCACATGATTATGCCCCGAAAATTCGCGGGCTTGTATTAGCCTCTCCTGCTTTTAAAGTAAAACTGTACGTGCCGTTTGCCCGGCCATTGCTTAGTTTTGGACAATATGTGAAAGGTCTGTTCTTTGTTAATTCCTATGTCAAAGGCAAGTATCTGACCCATGATCCCGAACGTGTTAACAGTTTTAATAACGATCAGCTGATTACTCGTGCAATTGCAGTAAATATTTTACTGGATTTATACCGTACAGCCGACCGCGTCATTGAAGATGCCGCTGCTATTACTTTACCTACACAACTGCTGATATCCGGTCAGGATTATGTAGTGCACAGGCAACCACAACTGGATTTCTATCAGCGTATTCGCAATCCGCTCAAAGAAATGCACATTCTGCCCGGTTTTTATCACGACACATTGGGCGAACTTAACCGAGAAGAAGCTTTTACAAAAATTCGCAGCTTTATCGATACCTTATATCAGCAGCCAGTAGCCGCTTTTAATTATCAGCATGAAGATCGCTGGAGCCCGAGTGCAGATAACTGGCGTGAATTAAGCGGCGGACCGGTTCCGCTTTCTTTCAGTGCCTTCAGTTATCGTGCCTTACATAAAGGTATGACAACCCTTGGTAAACTTTCTAATGGCATTAAACTGGGTTGTGAAACTGGGTTTGATTCCGGCAGTACACTGGATTATGTTTATCAGAATCAGCCTCAGGGTCAAAACTGGCTGGGAAAACAATTTGACAAAGCCTATCTCAATAGCATTGGCTGGCGAGGTATCCGGCAACGCAAAATTAATCTGGAGTATATGATTAAACAAGCTGTATCAAAACTACAGGAAGAAAATCTTCCGGTTCGGGTTGTTGATATTGCTGCCGGTCATGGCAGGTATGTCATTGAAGCATTATCCAATATCAATGCAGTTGAAGAAATTTTATTACGCGACTACAGTGAACTTAATGTCAGCAAAGGTCAGCAGATGATTGCTGATTATGGTTTAAGCAATAAAGCGCGATTTGAAATTGGTGATGCCTTCAATCAGGAACAACTCGCAGTACTTACACCTCAGCCTACACTGGGTATTGTTTCCGGACTTTATGAACTTTTTCCGGATAACTCTCTGTTACGCAATTCACTAAATGGTTTAGCAGCAGCTATCCCTGCCGGTGGTATCCTGATTTACACAAATCAACCTTGGCACCCGCAATTGAAAACCATTGCATGGTCTTTAACCAGCCATCGTCAGGGTCAGCCGTGGATTATGCGTAATCGTTCGCAAGGTGAAATGGATGCTCTGGTAAGTGCAGCCGGTTTTGATAAATGTGCACAAATTATTGATGAATGGGGGATTTTCAGCGTATCCATGGCAATTCGCCGCGCATCATGAAGTTGCGTAGTCAATTAAACTGTTTGGCAGTAGGCTGGTTAATCATTCTGGCGCCGTTTTTCTTAGTAACGTATGAACTGGTTAATCAGTTTACTGCCACACGAGCTGATATTAATAGTGTGGTATATAGCTGGGAACAATACATCCCATTTATTCCGCTCACTATTATTCCTTACTGTAGTCTGGCTTTGCTCTATAGTATATCTTTATTTTTGTGTCACTCTGTATCTGAACAGACTCGTCAGGCCTGTCGGTTAGTATTAGCCTCTACTATAGCCTATATCAGTTTTTTACTATTTCCTTTTCGTTTTAGCTTTATCCGACCCAAAGTTGAAGGTTTTACCGGCTGGTGGTTTAATCAGCTGGAGCAGTTTAATTTATCTTATAATCAGTCTTCAATACTCTATATCATCCTAAGCTGGCTGCTGTGGCAACACTTTTTACAACATACTCCTAAACGTCTGCGCTGGCTGATTCATTGCTGGTTTCTGTTAATTGGTATTTCTGTATTGACGACATGGCAGCATCATTTTATTGATGTAATCGTCGGCGTAGCTATTGGTATGTTTATTGACTGGCTAATACCGGTTAAAAAAATACCAAAAACCCATATTCATATACCGTGTACACAGTCAAAAAAGCTGACTAAGTATTATGCAACAGCAGCGCTTGTGTGCTTATATTTTGGAATTTATTCTACTCCGTGGTTATTATGGCTGGCATTATCTTTATTTATTGTCAGTTGTTCATATCATTTTGGTGTTAATACAATATATAAATCACAGCATGGCAAATATTCAGCGGCTACTTATATTCTGTTATTTCCCTGGCGATGTCTGATGACTATTTCCAGATGGCTGTATACCCGTAAAATTCCTGCTATCAGCCCAATCAATGAGCACATTTTTATGGGTAGTTATCCTTGCAGCAGTGTTAAACAAAAAGCCATTCTGGATTTAACATTCGAATTTCCACGCGCCCAATCTACATACAATCGCGTGTATACATGTATACCGATGCTGGATCTGGTTTGCCCCAGTATGTTGCAATTGCAACAAGCTGTCAGTGAATTAGAAAAATTACGTACACAGCACAATAGTGTTTTAATCCATTGCTCATTGGGACTATCACGTAGTGCCATTGTAGTAGTAGCATGGCTGCTGGCTTTTGATAATTTTAAAACTGTAGAACAGGCCTGTACATTTGTGCAGCAACAACGCCCGCAAATTGTACTAGGCTCCAAACATATGGAACTTCTTGAGCAATGGCACATCAGCATAACCCAGAATCCAATGAACATGAACTTAGTAAGGTGTTAGTCAACCACACATTAGCAAGCTGGCGCTTTTTGTTATTGATGGCATTAATACCTTTATTATGGGCAATATTTTGCGCATCTGCCGGCTTAATACGTTCACTGATCACAGCTGGTGCCGATATAGTTATTTATCAATGCTGGCGGCTATGGCTGGATAATCATTATTTCTCTGAACTCACTCAGGAAAATAACCGGCAGGCTGGTATTATTCTTGCTTCTATTTGGCAAAAACAAAAACTGCAAGATTTTACTTTGGAACAAAGATATGAGGGAGCTCTGAAGCAACTCAAATATTCCTTAATAAGCTGTGCTCTGCTCTGGCTAATCTGGATTATTACTTTATTGTTTAAATAAAATATCTGTAGATTTAATGATAAAAAAATAAGATTAATTTATGTTAAATTAAAATGGTATAGAAATTTTCTATCTATAAACAGTTAAGCGAATAAGCAATAGATTTGTCATATTTTTCATTCAAAGCAGTAGTCACTTAAATTTCTAATATAGATTATACTAATCATCTTTTTGTATCAATAAAAAACTAATCAGATGAGTCTGCACATAGCTCTGTATCAACCCCAAATTCCTGCTAATACCGGCAATATCGCCCGCACTTGTGCCGGCACACATACCAGCCTGCATTTAATCCATCCATTAGGTTTCTCTACCGATGACAAGATGCTTAAGCGTGCTGGTCTAGATTACTGGCCTCATGTAGATATTCATTATCATGATAGTCTGGAAGCATTCATCAGCATGACTGAAACCCAGACTAATGCACAAGTTTACCTGATAGAAACCTACGGCACTCGCAACTACACTCAGTTCGACTACAGCGACCCCAATCAGCAAATCTACTTTCTCTTCGGTCGCGAAACCACCGGACTGCCACAGGCATTCGCACAGGCACGCGCCGAGCAATGTCTGCGAATTCCGCAGTCAGAGCACATCCGCTCACTAAACCTGTCCAACGCCGCCGCCATCGTCCTCTATGAAGCACTGCGTCAGCAGTCCTTCCCCTCTCTAACCTAGATACAGTAACAGCAGCCATTAGGCTGCTGCGGTATTGTTTTTCTTCTGTTGTACTTTTCAGTACTTAAAGTAAGAAACCCGGCTGACTAATCAACCGGGTTCTTCTATAGGGAGTCTGGCGGTGTCCTACTTTCACATGGGCAATCCATACTATCATCGGCGCTAGGTCGTTTCACGGTCCTGTTCGGGATGGGAAGGCGTGGGACCAACCCGCTA